>JAHRWC010000011.1 GCA_019090365.1 Flavobacteriaceae bacterium | reverse complement strand
TCTAGCTTCGTCGGCAGCGTCAGATGTGTATAAGAGACAGGGATGCAGTTATAAAAATTAATACAGGAGAAGAGGTAATTAACTTCTGTGCGAATAACTATTTAGGACTTTCTTCAAATAAAGAAGTAATCCAAGCTGCAAAAGACGCAATGGATACTCATGGATTTGGAATGTCTTCAGTTCGCTTTATTTGTGGTACACAAGATATTCATAAAGAATTAGAAGGGAAAATTGCAGATTTCTATCAAACAGAAGACACTATATTATATGCAGCAGCTTTTGATGCTAATGGAGGTGTTTTCGAACCTTTATTAAATCATGAGGACGCAATAATTTCAGATTCATTGAATCATGCTTCTATAATTGATGGAGTTCGTTTATGTAAAGCAGCGCGTTATCGTTATGAAAATAGCAATATGCAAGATCTTGAGAAACAACTTATCGCTGCAAATGAAAAAGGAGCACGTCATAAGATCATTGTAACAGATGGTGTATTTTCTATGGATGGTGTTGTTGCGCCATTAGATGCTATCTGTGATTTAGCCGATAAATATGATGCAATGGTAATGATTGATGAATGTCATGCTACAGGTTTTATTGGAAAAACAGGTAGAGGAACTCTTGAAGAAAAAGGAGTGATGGGCAGAATTGACATCATTACAGGAACACTTGGTAAAGCTTTAGGTGGAGCTATGGGAGGATATACAACAGGAAAAAAAGAGATTATTGAACTTTTACGCCAAAGATCAAGACCGTATTTGTTTTCAAACTCTTTAGCACCAGCAATTGTTGGTGCATCTATTAAGGTATTCGATATGTTAGCTAATGATACTAGTTTACGTGATAAATTAGAAGCGAATACAAATTACTTTAAAAATGGGATGATGCAAGCAGGTTTTGATATTGTAGAAGGTGATTCTGCAATAGTACCAGTAATGCTTTATGATGCTAAGTTATCACAGACAATGGCAGATATGTTATTAGAAGAAGGAATATATGTAATAGGGTTCTTTTATCCTGTGGTTCCTAAGGATAAAGCAAGGATTAGAGTACAATTATCGGCGGCTCATGAAAGGGAACATTTAGACAAAGCTATTAATGCCTTTATTAAAATCGGAAAAAAATTAGATGTAATTAAGCCGTAACAAGCATTATTTAAGGTACAAAAGTTAAAATATTCTAAAAATTTTAATAGATTTGTTTTTGTTAATAAATATTTACAACTTACTTTTGCAGATAATAACACTTAAAAATTTTAAAATTAAATAATCGAATATGAAACATCTTAACATTTTATTAGTTGCGGTACTTCTGTTAATTGGAACTGGCGTATCAAATGCTCAAGACAAAAACAATCCATGGGCGATTGAATTAGGAGTAAATGCTGTTGATACTTATCCAGTTGGAGTAAGTGATGACGGTAGATTACCTGAAGGGACCAAAGGAGATTTATTTCATGAATATTTTAATGTAAATGATCATTGGAATATGGTACCTTCTATTTCAAAAGTTTCTGTCGCTAGATATATGGGTGACGGATTTACTTTTGGAGCTACTGGAACAATTAATAATATTGATAAAATTGGAGATGCTTCAGTTGATGATTTGTCTTATTATGCAGTTGATGGTGAAATTAAATATAGCTTTAGAGATTTACTAGGCGGTGGATGGTTTGATCCTTCTCTTGGTGTTGGTGGTGGATACACATGGGTTGAAGATATAGGATTTGGAACTGCTAATGGTTTAGTAGGTTTCCGTTTTTGGTTAACTGAAAGCCTTGCTTTATCTGCACAATCTGCTTATAAGCATTCTTTTGAAGATGTTTATGGAATTTCACATTTCCAACATTCTGTAGGTATTGCATTTAAATTTGGTGGAAAAGATACTGATGGTGATGGTATATACGATCACGAAGATGAGTGTCCTGAAACTCCAGGTTTACCTGAATACAATGGATGTCCTGATACTGATGGTGACGGAATCGAAGATAGAAATGATGCTTGTCCAGAAGTTGCTGGTACTGCTGAATTTAACGGTTGTCCTGATACTGATGGTGATGGTATAGCTGATCCTCAAGATGCTTGTCCTACTGTACCTGGAATAGCTGCTCTTAATGGTTGTCCTGATACTGATGGTGATGGAATCACTGATGCAGAAGATAACTGTCCAAATGAAGCTGGTCCTGCTGCTAACAACGGTTGTCCTTGGCCTGATTCTGATGGAGATAGTGTAATTGACAAAGATGATGAATGTCCTGAGGTACCTGGTACTGTTGCAAATAATGGTTGTCCTGAAGTAACTGAAGCAGTTAAGAAAGCTTTAAATTCTTATGCTAAAACAATCTTATTTGACACTGGGAAAGCTACAATTAAGGCTCAATCAGAAAAAGTATTAAACGATATTGTTGGAATTATGAAAGAATATCCAAATGCTAAATTCTCAATTGAAGGTCATACTGATAGTCAAGGTCGTGAAACTACAAACCAAACTCTTTCTGAAAATAGAGCAAGTTCAGTAATGAATTACTTAATCCAGAATGGAATTGGTTCTTCAAGACTACAACATAAAGGTTTTGGTGAAGCAAGACCTCTTGATACTAACAAAACTAGAGCTGGTAGAGCTAACAACCGTAGAGTTGAAATCACTCACGTTAAAAACTAGTATTAGTATTTAATAAATAATATTTATTTAAAAACGTCCCGATAATATCGGGACGTTTTTTATTTTTATATAATGCTAACATTCCTAGAAGAAACGATTAATCATATTAGAAATAATCATAAAGATATTTCTACTGCTACTATTATTTTACCCAGTAAAAGAGCAGGTGGTTTTTTAAAAAATTATTTAAGGAAAAGTACAGCAACAACTCAATTTGCTCCAAAGATTATTAGCATAGAAGAGTTTATAGAAGAGCTATCCGATCTTAAAATCATTGACCCAACAGAACTTCTATTTAAAAGTTATACTGCCTATCTAAATACAAATACGATTGAAGAAAAGGATTCATTTGATGTATATGTAACTTGGATATCTACTCTGATAGGTGATTTTAATGAAATGGATCGATACCTAATTCCTCCAGCTAGTTTTTTTAGTTATTTGAAAGGAATTCAAGACATTAATCATTGGTATGTTAAAGATGAAAAAACAGAGTTAATTGAAAATTATTTAAAGTTTTGGGCTAGCCTTCCTCAATTTTATGATCACTTAAAAAACTTATTACTTAAAGATAATATTGGCTACCAAGGATTAGTTTACCGTGAAGCTGCAGAATCTATTGAACATTATATATCTGTTAACGGACAGAGAAGACACATTTTTATTGGTTTTAATGCTCTAAATAATGCAGAACAAACAATTGTCCAAGAATTATTGGAAACAGGACATACTAGCGTCTATTGGGATGCCGATGCTCATTTTTATAATGATAATTCTCACAGCGCTTCATATTTTTTAAGAAAGTATACACAGGAATGGAAATATTATGAAAATCATCAAATGAATGAGCTTTCAAATAATTTTCAGAAAAAGAAGAATATACAATTTGTAGAAATACAGAAAAACATTGGGCAAGTAAAATACGTAGGTGAAATATTATCTAACCTTTCTGATGATGAAATTAATAAAACTGCAATTATTCTAGGAGATGAAAAGTTAATACTTCCAATAATACATTCCTTGCCTCCAAATGTTTCGAATGTAAATTTAACAATGGGTGTTTCTTTAAAAACATTTCCTGTGGTTCGATTGTTTGAGTTACTTTTTACTTTACAAGAAAAATATTCAGATCAACTTTATTACAAACAAGTACTAGCAATTTTAAACCATCCTGTTGTTTCAAGATTACTGCCTAATTCAAAACAACTTATACATATAATCAGCACTCAAAATAGTAGTTATATTTCTTTTGAAGAAATGCTAAAACTTGATCCTGAGTCAGATTTGGAAGTGCTAAACTTGCTGTTTGCTTCATGGAAGAATACAAGTGCAAATGCTTTAAATTCTTGTTTTAAAATAATATCAATATTAAAAAATGGCTCTAATCTAAACCAAATAGAAAAAGTTGTTTTGTTTGAACTTCATACTAATTTCAAAAAAATAAAATCATTATTAAGTTCATATAATTATATTCAAACAATCACCTCTATAAGGAATCTTTATGCCGAATTAATTTCTAAAAGTAGTATAGATTTTAAAGGAGATGCTTACAATGGATTACAAATTATGGGTGTTTTAGAAACCCGATTGTTAGATTTCAAAAATTTGATAATTGTTTCAGTAAATGAAGGAATATTCCCTTCTGGAAAATCTAATAATTCATATATTACTTACGATCTTAAAAAACAATTTGGATTACCTTCTTTTGCTGAAAAAGATGCAATCTATACTTATCATTTTTACAGGTTATTACATCGTTCTGAACGTATATTCTTATTGTATAATAATTTTTCTGAAGGATTAAATACAGGCGAAAAAAGTAGATTTTTATCACAATTAGAAGTAGATCAATTAGCAAATCACACACTAGAAAAAGTGTCTGTTAATCCTAAAATTAATATTCAAAAAAATACGCTTCAAAGTATTAATAAAACTGAAGCAGTTATAACAAGATTAAAAGAGATAGCAGGAAAAGGTTTTTCACCATCTGCATTAACTTCATATATAAGAAATCCTTTAGATTTTTATTATCAAAAAATATTACAAATAAGTGAATTTAAAGAAGTAGAAGAAATTGTTGCGGCTAATACTTTAGGAACTATAGTTCATGATGCTTTAGAAGCACTTTATAAGCCTTTAGAAGGAAGTTTATTGGATAAGGACATCTTAACTAATATGAAGAAGAAAGTTGAAGAAGAAGTTACAATTCAGTTTCAAAAAACATATAAAAAAGGTTCGTTTAAAAGGGGTAAAAACTTAATCATATTCGAAGTAGCAAAAAGATATATTTTAAACTTTATTAATTTTGAACTCGATGAGTTAAATAATGGAAATCAAATAAAAATTATAAAAATTGAAAGTAATTTATCGGCTGATATAAACATACCTTCATTAAATTTTCCCGTAAAAATAAGAGGAAAAATAGATCGATTAGATGAATACAATGGACAATTACGTATTGTCGATTATAAAACAGGTTTAGTTCAACAAGGTGAATTAGAGTTAGTAGATTGGTCAATAATTACGAGCGATAAGAAGTACAGCAAAATAATACAAGTATTAGCCTATGTTTTAATGATTAATCAGGAAAGAAAAATTGAAACTGTAGAAGGAGGAATTATATCATTTAAAAATTTGAAAAATGGATTCCTAAAGTTTGCAACAAAAGAATCTGCAAGAAGTAGAACAAAAGACTTTAATATTACTCAAGAAACGTTGTCATTATTCACTGAAGAGTTGAGTAATCTGATAATAGAAATATGTGATGCAGAAATCCCTTTTACAGAAAAAGAGCTATAAAATATGATTGTAGAAAAGAATTTAATATTAGAATCTAAAGGTCAAAAACCAATACTTCTGGATGTTCATTTTCAAAAAACGAATCAACCCAAACCTACTGTAATATTTTGTCATGGTTTTAAAGGATATAAAGATTGGGGAGCATGGCATTTGGTAGCAGAGGCTTTTTCAAAAGCTGGATTTTTCTTTGTAAAATTTAATTTTTCTCATAATGGTGGCACAAAAGAACAACCAATTGATTTTCCAGATTTAACAGCTTTTTCAGAAAATAACTATAGTAAAGAATTAGATGATTTAGATCGAGTAATTGATTTTATGACAACATCAAATAGTTTTTCTGAAGAAATAAATAAAGAAACAATCTCTCTTATTGGGCATAGCCGGGGAGGAGGAATTGTACTTATAAAATCTGAAGAAAATCCAATAATAAAAAGCGTAGTTACCTGGGCAGGAGTTTCAGATTATAAAGCTCGTTTTATGGAGCAATCAGAAACATTTAACGAATGGAAGAAAAGCGGAGTTACCTATATAGTTAATGGAAGGACAAACCAAAATATGCCTCTTGGATTTCAATTCTATCAAGATTTTAATGAGAATGAAAATCGCTTAACCATTCGCAGAGCAGTAAAAGAATTACAAATTCCTTACCTTATCATTCATGGTGAAAATGATGTTACTGTAACGCTTAAAGAAGCTCAGTTGTTAAAGCAATGGGCTACAAAAAGTAGTTTCAAAGTAATTGAAAATGGAGATCATGTATTTGGTGCTATGCACCCTTGGCAACAAAAAGAATTGCCTAAAGATCTAGAAACTGCTACGAAGGATACTATTAAGTTTTTAAAAGAGTCCTACGATTGAGAACGCCCTTTTAATCTAACTTCAATTTTACGTTTAATCACTGTTAAACGCTTCATAATATCCATGATCTCTGAATCTTTATTTTCTTTGTAGATATCATTTAAACTTAAAATTAATTCCTTCACTTGCCTAGAAGCGATAATACGATCACTTGTTGTCTGAAAAGAAAGTTTTCTTTGTTCAAATTCTAATGCTCTATTAATAAGATCTGTATCTTGTTTATTGTCTGTACTCATTTAATATGTTGTATAAATAATCTAAGAAATATTTTAAATAATATTTCATTTGTTAATACTGATACAATTACTATACCAGCCTGTTGATTTGTGTTTATTTGAAATTTTCATGACAAAATAGCACTCTTAAAGTATAAATATAGCAATATTTAATTACCAACAAAGAAAAATATAAATAAGTATGAGTGATATTCATTTTAAGATCGATAAAAAATAATTATCAATTAAAAATGTTTTTCGAATTTTTAGTCCTTTTATCAATTATATTTTAGAGATAAATGAAGCAACTCTTGCGGTTAATTTAGGGCCTATAGTATTTTCAGAAAGACCAAAAAATATACCTATTAAAAGAGCTAAGTTTTTATTTTCTTTACGTATTAAATCT
>JAHRWC010000088.1 GCA_019090365.1 Flavobacteriaceae bacterium | reverse complement strand
TACATTATTATTGATTTCCTGTAATGGGAAAGATCAAAGTGATTCTAATACCACATGGATTGGAGGGCAAATTGTAAACCCAAAAGGTGATTATGTATTAATTTATAAAGAGGAGAAATTAATAGATAGTGTTAAATTAAACAGGAATAATTATTTCATATATAAATCAGACAGTATTACTGAAGGGTTATATTCTTTCAGACATTATGAATATCAAGTTTTTTACTTAACCCCTAAGGACAGTCTTATGTTAAGGGTAAATACTATAGACTTTGACGAGTCACTTTCTTATTCTGGAACAGGAGCTGAAAAGAATAATTTTTTAATGGATATGTTTCTGTTAAACGAAAAAGAACTTGATATACTTCCACAATTATATCCATTATCTCCACTTGAATTTGAAAACGAATTAGATTCATTAAAAAATATTAGGCTTAATATTTACAATAATTATAAAAAGAAAAACACTCCAAATAACTCATTTACTGAAGTTGCTGAAGCTAGTATTAACTATGATTATTATTCGAAGAAAGAATTATATACTTCTGTAAATCTTAAGAAAAAAGATTCTTTGTTCTATAAAGATTTACCTGAAAATTTTTTCAACTATAGAAATAACATCAATTTTGAAAGTGAACTTTTACGTTCATATTTTCCATATTATCGATTCTTATATCGCTATTTTGATAACATAACGATTCAGCAACACAAAGAACCTGGAGTATCAAAATATAGTAGAAGTTCTTTTACACATCAATACAATAAATTAAAGATCATTGATAGTTTAATTACTAATGATTCACTAAAAAATAGTTTAGCAAAAAATATTGTGCATAAATATTTAATGGATTGTAACAACCATAAAAGTCAAAAGAAAATGGTTAGTCTTTTTCATGAAATTAATACCAATGAAAAGCACCATGAATTCATTACACACTTAGCAAAAGCTTCAATGAATTTAACCAAGGGTCATAAAATTCCTAATTTATTGTTAGCTTCAACAGATCAAACAGTAAAAGAATTGCACAGTCTTATTACAAAACCAACAGTGTTGTTTTTATGGTCTTCGAATTCTATTAAACATTATAAAGAATCTCATGCTAGAGCTTCAGAATTAACTAAGCAATATCCAAATTTTAACTTTTTAGCAATCAATACTGATACACAATATAATAATTGGATTTCTATTGTAAATAAATTTGAATACAATCCTTCACACGAATTTCAATTTAAAGATATTAATGTCGCAGAAAAAAAGCTTGTTATCAATTCTATAAACAAAGCATTTATTGTCAATAAGAAAGGTATTATTATTGATGGTAACACCAGTCTTTTCAGTCCAAAAATCGGAACTATTTTAAAGAAATATTAATTTCCTTTTTTATAGTCTTCCAAAAATTTAGCCAATCCAATATCAGTAAGAGGGTGTTTTAATAATCCTTCAATTGAAGATAAAGGACCAGTCATAACATCTGCACCAATTTTAGCACAATCAATTACATGCATTGTATGTCTTACAGAAGCAGCTAAGATTTCAGTTTCAAAACCGTAGTTGTCATATATATGACGTATTTCACCAATTAAATGCAAACCATCTGTTGAGATATCATCTAATCTTCCAATAAAAGGAGATACATACGTTGCTCCTGCCTTAGCAGCTAATAACGCTTGTCCTGCTGAAAAAACTAAAGTTACATTCGTTTTAGTTCCTTTATCACTAAAATATTTTGCAGCTTTAATACCATCTTTAATCATAGGAAGTTTTACTACAATCTGCGAATGCAAAGCAGCTAATTCTTCTCCTTCAGAAACCATTCCTTCATAATCTGTTGCAATTACTTCAGCAGAAACATCACCATCCACTATGTTACAGATATCTACATAATGTTGTAATATATTATCTCTACCTGTAATTCCTTCTTTTGCCATTAAAGATGGATTTGTAGTAACACCATCTAAAACTCCTAAATCTTGAGCTTCACGTATTTGGTCTAAATTTGCAGTATCGATAAAAAATTTCATAGCGGTAGTTTTTATTTATTGGTTTTAAAATACTTGGCAAAAGTAAAGAAGATTAAAAGTAGAATTCACTTTTAATTAAAAAAGTTTCCAATAAAAAATGTTAATAATTTGAACTTTAATTATTACAGCTTATAATGATTCATTAACATCTTTTCATACACCTTGCTCGGCAATACTCTTTTTAATACAATAGAGCATTTTTGAATAAGAGAACCCACTTTATATGCAACTTTTGGCTTAGTTGTATTTATAATTTGATATACTTTTTTTGCCATCTCTATAGGATCTTCTCCATGAGAAACATGTTCGTTCATCATTTGTAAAGTTTTACCGTATGAGTTTTTATATGGAGAATCATTAAGTTCTGGACTATGATATCTTCCTGCAGCAATATTAGTCGCAAAATCGCCTGGAGCAATTGTAGCCATCTCAATACCGAATTGTTTTACTTCCATACGATATGCTTCTGTGGTTATTTCTAACGCAGCTTTAGAAGCAGAATACAATCCACGGTAAGGTAAACCCATATATCCAGCAATAGAGGTTATATTAAGTACTAAACCACTTTTTTGAATACGCATAAAGGGCAACACTTCTTTAATTACGTTTAAAGGTCCGTAAAAATTGGTGTCGAATGCATTTTTAATTTCTATTTCAGGCGTTTCTTCTATTGGTCCTGTGATACCAATTCCTGCATTATTAATCACGACATCAATACGTGATTCTTTTTCAATTATTTTTGATATAGCTCCTTTAATAGAATCAGGTTGAGTAACATCTAATTGTATGAGTTGAAAAGAAAATTTTTCTGTTAACCTGTCTGGATTTCTACTTGTACCGTAGACTATACATCCTTTTTCTGTAAGATAATTTCCTATGGATTTACCAATCCCTGAAGATCCTCCTGTAATTAAAACAACTTTTGACATTGGCATTTTAGCTCTTTATTAAGCCGAGATTTTAGACAAAGATGGTATTACGTATTAAAATATCCAAATGGAAATAGAAAATAGATGTTTTTACTGAAATAATGAGGAAAATAAAGCGCATAAAAAATGGCAAGCTACCTACATCACACTGCTACGACCGTCTACCCTTGCTGCGTTCCCACCCTGGGGGATTCAACAGGAGCT
>JAHRWC010000087.1 GCA_019090365.1 Flavobacteriaceae bacterium | reverse complement strand
TCCTTTTATTTTATTTAAAAAAAAGGTTTCAGAATAGGCTGGGACTGACGGTAAAACGATTCCTATTCTCATAAATTATCATTTAAAACAGAATCATATAAATTTTGCATATTATTTATCATTAATTCATGATGATGTTGCTTCTCAATTGTATTTCTTGCTTCTAAGGTCATTTTATGATAAGACTCTGAAGTTAAACCAGAAACCTTATACAAAGCTGAAGCCATTTTATTAGAGTCTCGTATAGGAACTATAAATCCATTTTCATCATTATTTAAAACCTCAGTCATTCCACCACAATCGGTCGAAACAACTAATGTTCCTATTGCCATAGATTCTAAAACAACGTTTGCTATACCTTCTTCTATACTTGGTAATAAAAAAACATCTGCATTTTTAATTGATTCTAATACCTCATTAAAGGGTAGGCTTTCGATAAAATTAACTTCTTTTTCTAAACCTAATTGCTTTCTTTGATATAGAAGTTCTTCATTATCACTAATTCCAACAATCGTATAATCAATTTTAACTCCCATTTTTTTTAATTCTCCAATACTATTTAAAGCATAGGAATACCCTTTTTTCCAATGGGCTCTCCCAACAGATATGATTTTTAAAGGAGATTCTGAATCAAATGTTTTAATATGATGCTTTATTTTATTTAAATCCAATCCACTATAAATAACATTAATTCTATTTTCTAATGCATTGTACTTTAGCGATTCTTTTGCTATTGCATTTGAAACAGCATGAAATCCATCAACTCTTGGAAATAATTCCTTATAATAATTAGCAAGTTCTAAATCTGCAATTGGAGAATAGTTTATATGAGCTCCTCTTAAGCTAACAATTAATTTAATGTCAAATTCTTTAACCCAAGCCCAATCAATTATACTTTTTGCCCATTGCAAATGAAAAATGTCAGGACGATGATATAAAACAGGATAATACTTTACTTTTAATTGTCTTGTATTTTTTGCTTGATTCAAAATAATTTCATCTAGCTTTTTTTTATCCTTTAGTTTAAACAAAATCAACAATAAACTGTATTTAATTAAAAGAAATAATTTGCTAAATTTATTCGAATACGTTACATAAAACGTGTTTTTTATTGGAGTGGTTTTTTTACTCTGAAGCCCAAAAAGATATACCTGTATTCCTTTATCTGTAAGACCTTGAATTAATCTTTCAATGAATGTCGTACTTGGCACTATACCTGTATAAATTGCTATTTTAATAATTCTACTCAAATTATAATTTTAGTTTCCTGAATTCATTTCCTTGTAAAGTTCAGTATGGTTTTCAATAAATTTTTCTATTGAATATTCATTCTCAACAAGAGTTCTCATTTCATTTTCCAATTGAATATGTTCTTCTTGGTTCATATTCATAATCTTTATTATACTGTTTTTTAAATCCTTAACATCGTTGGGTTCAAACAAGCAGTTTGGAAATGTTTTCAATATATCTTTTACGCCACTTACATTTGAACCTATGACAATTTTTCCAGATGCCATTGCTTCTAATGGAGCAACGGGCAATCCTTCTCCTAATGCTAAGGTTGGAATCACAAATACATCAGCTATGGCATGGAAAGGCCTTACATCTCCTTTTTTTCCTAAAAACTGGATTGATTCATATTCTTTCGCTATTTCTTTCAGTTTTTCAGCATATTCACCTGTATCATTTCCAACAATAAGAAGTTTAATGTTTGGTCTATCTAATTCTATTACTGAATTTATTAATACTTCTATTCCTTTCACAGGAATTAAATTTACTACTGAAACAATTACAAAATCATTTATTTCAATATTGATTTCTTCTGAAAGTATTTCTGAATTCTTCAACTGTGGAGAATAATAATTAATATCAACTCCTAATGGAATCGCCTCAACCTTTTTTAAAGTATCACCAGAATAGAAAGATTTCATATCTGAATTAATCGTAATAATTTTTGAGCTCAGCGCACTTCTCCATTTCCATGCTTTATTCCCCCAACCCATTGATTTTTTAGTCATGATCCATTTGATTCCTGCAATTTTTGCGGCTAAAGGCTCAGAAAAATCTGAACTCCAATGCCAAGAATGTATGATATCAAACTTATGTTTTTTAAAAAACTGAATAATCTTTATTAATCTAAATGGAAAAGAAAGTAAAGGGTGGTAATTAATTGTAAAAGGGAAAATATGGATCTTCACCTCTAACTTTTCAATTTCTTTTATAAAAGCTCCTCTATCATGGAAACAGCAAATCTCTGGCTCAAAAATAGATCGATCTAAATTATTAACTAAATCATATACCACTTTACCACTTCCGGCTGTGTCAAAATTAGGAATGGTAAATAATATTTTAATTTTCTTTTGGGACATATCTATGGGTATAAATATAAGATTATTTTAGCTTAAGAAATGCTTTAATTTTAACTTAGAAGTTAAGTTTATTCTAGTAAAAATTTCAATTATATTTTTCTTGAAACAACGCCAACGTTAACAACATACTTAGTGGATG
>JAHRWC010000086.1 GCA_019090365.1 Flavobacteriaceae bacterium | reverse complement strand
TCAAATGAGGATGTGGAGAAAGGTGTGATTGTTTATATATCAGGTAAAGATTCAACCTTATTTTATTCAAAAAAAATATTAACTATTCCTGCTAAAAAAACTAAAGAAATTTATTTAAAAAAAGTCATCCCAAATATTAAATCATGGTCCGCAGAAACACCTAATCTGTATACATTATCAATGTCTCTAGATAATAATCAATTCATCTCAAAAAATATAGGTTTTAAACGTGTTGAAATCAAAAACAGTCAGGTTTTAATCAATGGAAAAGCAATTTATTTTAAAGGGGTAGATCGTCATGAAACAGATCCTTTTACTGGTCATGTGGTTTCAAAAGAATCCATGGAAAAGGACATTCAACTCATGAAGCAAAATAACATCAATGCTGTGAGAAGTGCGCATTATCCTAACGATCCATATTGGTTAGATTTATGCGATCAATATGGATTGTATGTAATTGATGAAGCAAATATTGAAAGCCATCCTTTAGCAATTGATGAAAAAACACAATTAGGAAACGAAATGAGTTGGTTACCTGCTCACATAATGAGACTTTCTAGAATGTATTATAGAGATCGAAATCATGCTTCTATATATTCATGGTCATTAGGAAATGAAGCGGGTGATGGCAACCTTTTCAAGGCACTATATTCTTGGCTGAAAGAACAAGAAAACAATCGAATTATACAATACGAACCTGCTGGAAAGCAAGATTATACAGACGTATATTGCCCAATGTATCCGAAACCTGAATATTTAATTAACCATGGAGAATCAGATTCAGATAAACCTTCCATCATGATTGAATATTGTCATGCGATGGGAAATTCAGTGGGTAATCTTCAAGATTATTGGGATATCATCGAGAAATACCCAAATTTACAAGGAGGCTATATTTGGGACTGGGTAGATCAAAGTCTTGAATATAAAGATGAAAATGGAAATCCATTTTTAGCATACGGTCATGATTATCATCCAGATTTACCAACAGACGGAAATTTTCTAAACAATGGATTAGTCGACCCTTATCGAAACCCACATCCTCATTTATCTGAAGTAAAAAAAGTATATGAACCTGTTCAGTTTAACTATTTAGGAAATGGAACTATTGAAATTACAAACAAGAAATTCTTTTCAGATTTATCTAATCAATTAATTAATTGGCGTGTTTTACAGGATGGAAAAGTTGTTTTTAAACATGAAAATATAGGTGTTAATGTTCAACCTCAAGAAAAACAAAACTTTAGATTTGAAAAATTTCCAAATGTTCTTTCTGAAAAAAGCGAATATATTTTAGAAGTACAATTAATTCAGAAAAACGAAACTGAACTTATTCCTAAAGGATATGAAATTGCTTGGGATCAGTTTGTAATTCAAAAAGGTGCTTACATTAAACATTCCTCTAATAAAGGATCTGAACTTTCAATTATTTCTTCTGAAACAATACATACTATAAAAAATGATTCAGTTGAATTATCTATAGATGTAAAGACTGGTGAAATTACCTCTTGGACATTTGAAGGAAACGTTATTACAAACCAACCAATTCGCCCAAATTTATGGCGACCACCAACCGATAATGACTTGGGTAATGGCATGGACAAATGGGCGAAAGTATGGCAGAATTCAACGTATGAAATGAAATCTGAATTAATTTCAAAACCAATAGAAGAAAAAGGACATGTTTCCTTTGAGATAAAATATACAACTCCAAAGAATGAAGCGACAATAACTATAGTATATCACTTAAAAAATAATGGAAATCTTGAAGTTGATTATTCATTTCAACCGAATCAAGAAGGATTACCAAATATTCCTAGAGTTGGAATGTTCCTAACTGTTCCAAATACATTTAATGAAGTTTCTTGGTATGGAAAAGGCCCCGAAGAAAGTTATTGGGATCGAAAAACTGGACAAAAAACTGGGATTTATTCAGGTTTGATTGAAGATCAATTTCATCGATATTCAAGACCTCAAGAAACTGGAAATAAAGCTGATGTTCGATGGATGGAAATTGTTTCAGAAAAAATAAAATTGAGAGTTTCTTCTAAACAATTATTGAACTCAAGTACTTGGCCTTTTTCCATGAAAGAAATAGACTTTAATAGCAATGATGCAGGTGAATCTGCCTCTGGATTAGTTCCTGTTACCAAAAAACATGGAGCCGATATTAATATTGGAGAAATGATACAATGGAATATAGATTATAATCAAATGGGGCTTGGAGGAGACACTTCATGGGGAAGAATGGTTCATAAAGAATACACACTTCCTTCAAAAGATTATCGATATTCATTTGTTATTCAACCATTAAAAAAATAGAATATGCAGTTTATTACTTTTATTGGATTTACATTACTAGTTGGAATTATTTCATACCTAAAAACACGAAAAACTGATGAAACCTCAGCGGATGGTTATTTTTTAGGAGGACGAAGTTTAACAGGTGTTGTGATTGCTGGTTCTCTATTATTAACCAACCTTTCTACAGAACAAATTGTTGGTCTAAATGGTGCAGCTTTTAAAGATGGAATTTTAGTAATGGCTTGGGAAACTTTAGCGGCAATTGCTATGGTAGTAACTGCTGTATTTTTATTGCCAAGATATTTAAAAGGAGGTATAACAACAGTACCCCAATTTTTAGAAGAACGCTATGATAAAACCACAAAATCAATTACTTCAGGGTTATTTTTAAGTGGTTATGCTATTGTATTATTACCAATTGTATTGTATTCGGGAGCATTAGCAATTAGCAATATGTTTGACATTCCGAGTTTATTAGGTGTTTCAAAAACTACTGCGCTTTGGATTACAGTATGGTCCATCGGAATAATAGGTTCGTTATATGCTATTTTAGGTGGCTTAAAAGCCGTGGCAGTTTCAGATACCATTAATGCTGTCGGACTATTAGTGGGTGGAATGTTAATTCCTGTGTTTGGATTGTTAGCTATCGGTGATGGAAGTATTTCGGAAGGAATATCTACTTTAATCGAAAGTAATCCAGATAAATTTAAGTCGATGGGAGGACCAGAATCTTCTATTCCTTTTGCAACAATATTTACAGGAATGATGCTAGTTCAATTATTTTATTGGGGAACTAATCAAGCAATTATACAAAGAGCTTTAGGCGCTAAAAATTTAAAAGAAGGGCAAAAAGGATTGCTTTTAGCTTCTTTCATAAAAATTCTAGGCCCTTTAATTGTAGTACTTCCAGGAGTTATAGCATTTCATATGTTTGGTGGACAAATAGAAAATCCTGATGAAGCTTATCCTATGTTAGTCGCTAAAGTATTACCAACAGCATTAGTTGGATTTTTTGCTGCCGTTTTATTTGGTGCAATTTTAAGTTCGTTTAATTCGGCTTTAAATAGCTCAGTAACTTTATATGGTGTTGATATTTATAAGAGTCATTTTAAACCTGAAGCTACTGAAAAAGAGACTGTAAGAGCTGGTAAGAGATTCGGAATAATACTAGCCATCATTTCAATGTGTATAGCTCCGCTAATTGCTAATGCTCCCGATGGTTTATTTGGCTATTTACAAGAAGTAAATGGTTGTTATAGCATTCCTATTTTAACTATTATTATTGTTGGATACCTCACTAAGTATGTTCCTGCATTTGCTGCAAAATTTGCTATTATTTCTGGAGTTGTTTTATATAGTATTAGTCAGTTTATTTTAGGTCCTCATGTGTTCGGAAGTGAAAATTATCCACATTTTTTACATGTGATGGCAATCCTTTTTGTTGTGAATGTTTTAATTATGTTAATCATTGGTAAAATGAAACCAAGAAAAGAAGCCTTTGTTCTCAATTATACCAATCAGGTAGATATTACACCTTGGAAATATTTAAAAAGTACAGGAATTATAATCTGTATCATTGTTTTAGGAATCTATATTTACTTTGCTTAAGAAATATTATATTTATAAAAATTCAATTTCATGAAAAAGTTAGTCCTTTTATTTTGCTTAATATCTTTAATAAGTTGTCAAGCTCAAACTTCAGAAAAAGAAGACAAAGAAGCCATTCTATCAGTTATGTCACTTCAAGAGGAGGCTTGGTCTAATAATGACTTGGAAGGATTTATGAAAGGTTATTGGAAGAGTGATTCTTTAAAATTTTTTGGTAGTAGTGGATTAACAAATGGTTGGCAGCAAACACTAGATAATTATAAGAAAGGATATCCAACTAAAGAACATTCTGGAACCTTAAATTTCACGATTAAAGATATCTCAAAAATAGACGAAGGAAGCTATTGGGTTATGGGTGAATACCACTTAATAAGAAGTGTTGGTGATGCCAATGGAGTATTCATGATTATCTTTAAAAAGATTGATGGTGAATGGAAAATTGTTGCCGATATGTCTTGCTAAGATTTCATTAAGGCTTCAATCTCTTCAATTTCAATAGGCATTGCTTCCGTTAGGTTAATTGGTCCGTTCTCAGTTAAGACATAATCATTTTCTAAACGGCAACCTATACCTTCTTCTGCTATATAAATACCTGGTTCGCAAGTTAATACCATTCCTGCCTCAAAAGGCCTAGAATACAGTCCAACATCATGCACATCTAACCCAATATGATGCGCTGTTCCATGCATAAAATACTTTTTATATAATGGCTTTTTAGGGTCTTGATTTGCAACCTCAACTGCATCTAACAAGCCTAATTTGATTAATTCTGTTTCAACCAGTTTTGCCATTTGAGCTTCATATTCCGAAGAAATTGCACCAGGCATTAATAATTTACTTCCCTCTTTTAAGCAATGTAATACTGAAGAATATACTTCTTTTTGTCTTTCAGAAAACTTACCATTTACAGGAAAACAACGGGTCGTATCACTATTATAATTAGCATAACACACTCCAAAATCCATTAAAATCATTTCGCCATCCTTACAGACATCATCATTGGTATTATAATGTAAAGCACAAGCATTTTTCCCTGAAGCAACAATAGGTTTAAACGAATGTCTACTACCTCCGTTTTTGGTTAGGGTGTAAATTAATTCAGCTTCAATTTCATATTCTTTTATATTTGGTTTTGCTGATTGTATCGCTCTATGAAAGCCTTCAATACTAATATCTGCAGCTTTTTTTATTAATGCTATTTCTTCTTCAGATTTAATTTGACGAAGCCCTCTCGTGATTTTTGCAGCTCTATAGTATTCATGCAAAGGATATTTTTCTTTGCACCAACTTATCATTCGATCTTGTTGAGTTTGTTGATCTTTAGTTACTCTTTTTAAATGTTCATTATGCCCTAAATAAAAGCCATCTGCTTCAAAAGCCATGTATTGTAACACCATTTCTAAGTCTTGAACCCATTCTACTCTTTGTATTCCCGAAACCTCAGTAGCTTGCTTTTTTGTTAGTTTTTCACCATCCCAGATTTTAATCGTTTCATTGGTTTCTTTTATAAAAAGAATTGCTCGATTTTCTTCCTTATAAGCATCAGGATACAAAACCAAAATAGATTCTTCTTGATCGATTCCGCAGAGGTAAAACAAATCATTGTTTTGCGTAAAACCCATCACATCATCTGCATTGTTATGTTTCACATCATTCGATGTTAAAATAGTAATGGTATTCTCTTTCATTTCTGAAACAAAATTGCTTCTATTTTTAATAAATAATTGGTTGGATATTGGTTGATAACGCATAATTAAAAAGTTCTGTCTGGATGAAATGGATGAATATCTAATGATGTTTTTTTATCTGAAATAATTTCTGAAACTAACTTACCTGTAGAAGGACCTAAACTCCAACCCATCATAGCGTGTCCAGTTGCAATGGTTAAATTTTTATATTTCGAGGTCTTTCCAATATAAGGAAGACCATCGGGTGTACATGGACGTAGTCCGCAAGCAGCATCATTAATTTCACTTTGTTGAATTTCTAAATTTTTATAATACGAAGAAGCTGCATTACTTATCGCTTTCACCCGCTTAGGGTTTATAGTATCATTGATTCCTGCAATCTCCATGGTACCTGCAAAACGTGTAAATCCGTTCATCGGTGTAACAGCAACTTTCGCTTCAACTAGAATTGATGGTATAGAAATTCCAGTTTCTCTTTCTACGTTGATTCGGTATCCTTTTCCAGCCTGTACAGGAATTTTCACTCCTAATTTTTTTGTTAATAATGGACTCCATGAACCTGCTGCTAAAACTACTTCATCAGGTTTTAAATTTCTTGCGGTTGTTATAATTTCAGAAATTTTTTCTTCTGAAATACTTAAATCTACTACCTCTTCATTGGTATGAAAAGTAGCGCCCTTTAATTTTAAATAAGATACCATTTCAGTCATAAAAACTTTGGGAGTCATATGCGCATCTGAATCGAAATAAACAGCGCCTCTACAATCAACATTTGCATTAGGCTCCATTTTTTTAACTTCTTC
>JAHRWC010000085.1 GCA_019090365.1 Flavobacteriaceae bacterium | reverse complement strand
CGAGTGGTTGCACACGTACTCAATTTTATAATTAGAATAATACAAAATAATTATTAAAATTTAAACGTGTGAAAGTAGCTATCATCATATTAAACTGGAATGGAAGGGAATTATTAGAACAATTTTTGCCATCAGTTATAAACTACTCTTCGAATGAAGCAACTGTTTACATTGCAGATAATGCTTCAACAGATGATTCAGTTGCATATGTGAGAAATCATTTTCCATCTGTACAAATCATTCAGAATAAAGTAAATGGCGGTTATGCAAAAGGCTATAATGATGCGCTGAAAAACCTTACTGAAGATTTATTTGTATTACTAAATAGTGATGTTGAAGTAACTGAAAATTGGCTAACACCAATTATACAAGAGTTTAACAACAATATAAAATTAGTTGCTGCTCAACCAAAAATATTGGATTACAAAGACAAATCAAAGTTTGAATATGCAGGTGCTGGTGGAGGATTTATAGATAAACTAGGATATCCTTATTGTCGTGGTAGAATTTTTAATAGTTTAGAAAAAGATTCTGGTCAATTTAATGACAACTACCCTATTTTTTGGGCCTCAGGAGCTTGTTTAATTTTAAGGTCATCTTCCTTTTGGGAATCAGGAGCTTTAGATGAAACGTATTTTACACATCAAGAAGAAATTGATCTATGCTGGAGAATGAAAGCTTTAGGTGGAGAAATTTTTAACATAGGATCATCGACAGTGTATCATGTTGGAGGCGCTACTTTAGCTGCATCTAATCCTAAAAAAACATTTTATAACTTCAGAAATTCATTACTAACCTTATTGAAAAACAAAAAAGGTTCTGGTGTTTGGGTTATATTATTTCTAAGATTAGTTTTAGATGGTATTGCTGGGATTCAATTTATATTTCAAGGGAAAATTAAACATTGCATAGCGATAATACATGCCCACTTTAGTTTTTATGGTTTACTTCCTTCTTATATAAAGAAAAGAAAAAATCATTCAAGTACGATGAAATATTATTCTATAAAATCTATCGTTTGGAATTATTTTATTCTTAAAAAACGTACCTTTAACAATAATTACTAATTATTCGCTAAATTATTCTTAATAGCATTTTTTAACTGCATCAAGTTTTTATAATTTTGTAGAATATTAAAACCTATTCATTATGAAAAAAATACTTATCATCGCTGCATGCTTTGGTTTCGTTTTCACTTCTTGTGTTTCTAAAAAAGAATTTGCTGAATTAGAAGCTAGACATAAAACAACAAAAGATTTATTAAACACTTGTACCGTAAAGTTAAATTCTTGCGAAACTGATAAATCACTTGCTGAAGCTCGTGCTAATTCTCTAGAGAAACGTCTTGCAGAATTGAAAAAGGAAAAGAATGATTTAATTGAAAGTTCTAAAGATTTAACAATGTTAACAAAGTTAGGAGCTTCTAACCTTGAAAAATCATTAGAAAGTTTAAAAGAAAAAGACCTTAAAATTAGTCGTTTACAAGATGCTTTAACTAAAAAAGATAGTGTTACACTTGCATTAGTTACCAGCTTGAAAAAAGAAGTAGGTCTAGATGATGAAGACATTGAGATTAATGTTGAAAAAGGTGTGGTATTTATCTCATTGAGTGATAAAGTATTATTTAGAAGTGGAAGTTATAACTTATCTACAAGAGCTAATGAAATACTTGGTAAAGTAGCAACAGTAATTAATGGTAAACCAGACTTTGAAGCTTTAGTTGAAGGGCATACAGACAATGTACCTTATAAAAAAGGTGTGTTGATTGATAACTGGGATTTAAGTGCAAAGCGATCTACTGCTGTAGTTCGAAAATTAGTTGAACTTGGTGCTAATCCTGCACAGTTAATTGCAGCTGGAAGAAGTGAATTTGTTCCTTTAGTACCTAATGAAAATGCTGAAAGCAAATCTACCAATAGAAGAACAAAAATTTATATTTTACCTAAGATTGATCAATTCTACGAAATGATTGAAACTGAAATGAAAACTCTTTCAGAAGAAGATGGTAACTAATAAATAATATATTAGTATAAACAAAAAACCCAGCAAAATGCTGGGTTTTTTATTTCGTATTTTTTTTTAAATTTCTAAACTTCCTTTACCCTCTCTAATCAATTCAGGTTCGTCTCCACAAAGACTTATTACTGTAGAAGGCACATTATCTCCATATCCACCATCAATAACAATATCGACTAACTTATCCCATTTTTCATAAATAAGTTCTGGATCTGTAGTATATTCAATAATTTCATCTTCATCGTAAATAGATGTTGAAACTATGGGATTACCTAACTCTTCAACTATGGCTCTAGCGATCGAATTATCCGGAACTCTAATTCCAACTTCTTTTTTCTTTTTAAAAACTTTAGGTAAATTATTATTACCTGGTAATATAAAAGTATAAGGGCCTGGCAATGCTCTTTTTAATATTTTAAAAGATGAAGTATTAATTTGTTTTACATATTCAGACAGATTACTTAAATCTTTACATATAAATGAAAACTTAGCTTTATCTAATTTTACACCTTTTATTCTAGCAATCTTTTCTAATGCTTTTTGATTAGAGATATCACAACCTAAAGCATACACAGTATCACTAGGATAAATAACTAATCCACCCTTTCTTAAAACATCAACAACGCGTTTAATTTCTTTTGGATTTGGATTCTCTTCGTAAATTTTAATAAATTCTGCCATTTGTAATTTATACTTTGGAATAAAATTTGTTGTAAAATTAATCGTTTTTTATCAGAAACACACAAATAAACAGTTCTATAACATAAACACAATAATATTGCGTTCTAAAATAAAACTTTGAGTATGAAAAAGCATATAACATTTTTATTGGTTCTATTTTTATCGGTTCAAGTATTTATTTCTTGTTCTTCAGACGATTCAAATTCAGGCGATTCAAATACATTACCATTAGAAGAAACCATGTTGTTAAATGTTTCATATGGAAGTGATTCACAACAAGTTTATGATATTTATTTACCTGCTAATAGAACTTCTGAAAAAACAAAAGTACTTGTATTGGTTCATGGAGGTGGATGGACTGGAGGTGATAAAGCTGATATGAATGAATTTATTGACCTCATAAAATTGAATCACCCTAATCATGCTATTGTAAATATTAATTATGTATTAGCTGTAATTCCTTCAATACCAGCTTTTCCAAATCAGTTTATAGATTTAGAATCTGTAATTTTTCAGCTTACAAGTTTAAAAGATGAATATCATATTCTACCAGAATTTGGTCTAATTGGTACTAGTGCAGGTGCACATATCTCACTTATGTATGATTATTTATATGATACAAATGATCAAGTAAAAATGGTTTGTGATATAGTTGGTCCATCAAATTTTACAGATCCATTTTATGCGGATGACCCACTTTTTGAATTAGCATTAGCAGCTTTTATAGATGAAAACGCATATCCTCAACAATCAAATTTAGCAGAACTTACTAGTCCCCTATTTCATGTTTCAAAAAATAGCAGCCCAACTATTTTATTTTATGGTAGTGATGATCCATTAGTACCTCTTAGCAATGGAAATAGTTTAGATTCGGCATTAACAAATAGTGCTGTAACACATAGTTATACAATTTACGAAGGAGGGCATGGAAATTGGAGTGATGAAAATCTAAATGATTTAAAAGAACAATTAATCACATTTATAAACACACATCTACCTATCAATTAATTCTTTATAAAATTATTACTAAATAATTCTACAATTAAATATTATGTAGGGTAAATATTACATATATTTACACTTAAACCTACTTATTATGCACTTTATCTATAAAAAATTGTTTTTAGTTCTTAGTATTTGTTTTATTTTTTCCTGTTCAACTGAACGAATTGAGGAACAAAATATTCAAAAATTTGATTCAGAAATAATAAATTCTGAAATAACAACATCGTTAAATGGTAGATCTGTTGCTATTCAAAACTTAAATTACGGAGCTAATGAAGAACAAGTTTATGATATCTATTTACCAGAAGAAAGATCAACTAATACTACTAAGGTTATTGTCTTGATTCATGGAGGTGGTTGGACTTCTGGTGATAAAAGTGCTATGGAAGAATTTATACCAATGCTGCAAAATGCAAATCCAAATCATGCCATTGTGAACATGAATTATGTGCTTTCAAATGAAACCACTCATGCATTTCCAAATCAGTTTAATAATATCGATGATTTACTAAATGAACTTTGCAATAAAAGTACAGAGTTTCAAATCAGCAACGAATTTGCATTAATAGGAAGAAGTTCTGGAGGTCATATAGCTTTAATGTATGATTCTGTCTATGATGAGTTTGATCGAGTAAAAATGGTATGTTCTCTATCCGGACCTACAGATTTTACACATCCTTTTTATACTGATAAACCTAATTTCGATAGGTTATTCGACAAATTGGTTAATGTTGATGCATTTCCACCAAACGTGAATTTAATTAGAAGATTAAGTCCAGCTCTTCGAGTAAATTGGTATACTAGTCCTACAATAATTTTTCATGGAAATAATGATAATATTGTACCTGTTGGTAACTCTAGAAAACTAAAAAGGAAGCTAAAAAAGAAAGGTATTCCTAAACGATTAATTCGGTTTGAAAATGAAGGCCATAGTAATTGGAGTGATGAAAACATGCAGGTTGTTGATCAAAAATTAAATCGTTTTATACAAAACCATTTTTCTATTTAAGAGATAACATTCAATTTTGCAAAACGGAGTAATAGTTTTTTAAGCCCACCATTCTCAAATTTTATTTCAGCTTTGGTGTCTGCCCCTTTGCCTTCAATTTTTACAATAGTTCCTTTACCAAAACGTACATGTTCAACTATAGTTCCTACTACAAGGTTTAATGCTTCAGCATCAAAATTCTTATCACTTGAACTTGTCGCTGGGCGCATTTTTCTCAGTTTTCTTAATTGTGATTCTGTTGGACCACTTGGAGGAGTTCCAGATTTAGGTTTATTTGACCTTAACTTGCTTTTGTCTATATCATCAAAAATATCACTATCTAACAAAGACTTATATCTGCCTTCAGTTTTAGGGGTTAAATATTCTAAATACACTTCATCAATTTCTTCAATAAAACGGCTTGGTTCTGCATCAATTAGTTTTCCCCAACGATAACGTGACTGTGTATATGTTAAAAATGCTTGTTTTTCGGCCCTAGTTACAGCTACATAAAACAAACGGCGTTCTTCTTCTAATTCACTTCGAGTATTCATACTCATTCCACTTGGAAATAAATCTTCTTCCATTCCCACGATATAGACATAAGGAAACTCTAATCCTTTTGCTAAATGCACTGTCATTAGAGCTACTTTATCTTCATCTCCTTTATCATTGTCCAAATCAGTTGCTAAAGCAACATCTTCTAGAAACTCAGAAAGAGAACCTGTTGCGTCAGCAAGTTCTTTTTGTTCTTCAACAAAATCGCGCATTCCGTTTAATAATTCCTCAATGTTTTCAATTCTAGCAATACCTTCTGGAGTTCCATCTTTTTTTAATTCGGTTAATAATCCTGTTTTCTTTGCAACATGTTCTGCAATTTGAAAAGCATTATATCCTTCATTTAAAATCTGAAAACTTTGAATCATAATCGCAAAATCTTGAAGTTTTGTTCGAGCTCCTTTTGTTATCTTGATTTCAACTTTATCTAGATTCTGAATCACTTCAAAAATCGAACGATTATAATGATTTGCAACGACAATTAAACGGTCCATGGTCGTTTGTCCAATTCCACGTGCAGGATAATTTATGACACGTTTTAATGCTTCTTCATCTTTCGGATTTAAAATTAAACGCAAATAAGCTATTACATCTTTAATCTCTTTACGCTGATAAAAACTCAATCCTCCATAAATTCTGTACGGAATATCACGTTTTCTCAATGCATCCTCAATAGCTCTTGATTGTGCATTAGTTCGATATAATACGGCAAAATCTCCATTGGAAATTTGATTGTTCATTTTAATTTCAAAAATAGAACCAGCAACAAATCTACCTTCATCACCATCAGTCATACTTCTGTTTACCTTAATCTTGGCGCCTTCAACATTTGCAGTCCAAACAACTTTATCTAACCGAGTTTTATTCTTTTCAATAATACTATTTGCTGCATTCACTATGTTTTTTGTGGAACGATAGTTTTGCTCTAATCGATAGGTTTTTACATCGTCATAATCTTTCTGAAAATTTAAAATATTATTGATGTTGGCACCACGAAACGCATAAATACTTTGCGCATCATCCCCTACTACACAGATATTTTGAAATTTATCACTTAAAGCTTTTACAATTAAATATTGGCTATGGTTTGT
>JAHRWC010000084.1 GCA_019090365.1 Flavobacteriaceae bacterium | reverse complement strand
TGGACATTTTATAATTATATATGACTTTTAATTGTTTCATTCACAATTTTCTCTATGATCGACTTATTTTTATAAAAATACTTTATTGCTAAATTAATATATTTATGCTAAATTAATATATATGAAAATAACACTTTGTCCAAACTGTAATTCAGATCATTACATAAAAAGCGGGATTGTTAATAAAAGACAACGTTATAAGTGTAAATCCTGTAATTATTTTTTTTCAGTAAACAAAATTGGAAAAAAAATAGATGACTATTATGTAAATAAAGCATTACAATTATACCTTGAAGGACTTACTTATAGGGAGATTGAAAGAATTCTAGGGATTTCACATGTAAGTATTATGAATTGGGTTAAGAAATATAATATTAAAAGACCGTTCAATTCAAATTACCATCCTACTTATAAAATATTTAACGCTACAGAATTGTCAAAATATTTCCAAGACACGAAAAATTTATCAGGCGCAGGTGTAGTTATCACAGAGTTAGGCGATAAATTTATGTTAATAAAATGGGAGCGTTTCAGAGAATAGCTATACTTTATTAACATATAACTATAGTAGTATTTGTTAGAAGTATTCTTTTTAAGAGTTTTATGGTGCACACAAAACCAAAAAACAACCAAAAAACTCTTAAATTTATGAAAAAACATTTCTCTATACTGCTTGTATTCTGCTTGTTTGCGATGCAGTATTCTTATTCTCAAGGTTCCCCAGATTATAATGGAGGGCTTAAAATGAAATTTGATGAAGATGGTAAAAAATACCTTCGTCTAATTTCATGGGCACAAGTACAAGCAACCTATACGGATGATGTTCCTGATGATGTTAGTAGTACAAGCTTTAATTTAAGAAGAGCAAGAATATTAATGTTTGCTCAGATTAATGAAAAGTTTTTAATCTTAACTCATTTCGGACTTAATAGTTTAAATAGTTCTACACTGCATCCCGTTGGAAAAGGTGACGGAGCTGAATTATTTTTCCACGATGTATGGGCACAATACAATATAAATAAAAATCACTCTATTGGAGGTGGTCTTCATTATTTTAATGGTGTTTCACGTTTAAACAATCAAAGTACACTTAATATGTTGACCTTGGATAACAATCGTCAGTCATGGTCAACTATAGGACTGTCTGATCAATTTGCAAGACACATAGGAATTTTTGCTAAAGGTAAATTTGGTAAACTTCAATATAGAGTAGCTATTAATGATGCTATAACCAATGGTTTAGACGCTAGAGATGTTGAACCAGGTGGAACTGCAGTTTATGGCGGGAAAAGAATATTAGGTTCGAAAGATGCC
Organism: Flavobacteriaceae bacterium; assembly: GCA_019090365.1. Taxonomy (GTDB): domain Bacteria; phylum Bacteroidota; class Bacteroidia; order Flavobacteriales; family Flavobacteriaceae; genus Marifrigoribacter. The sequence goes on along the minus strand of JAHRWC010000084.1, from coordinate 4,517 downwards.
GGTAAAGCATTTGCTGGATATTTTGATTATCATTTCTTTGATTCAGAATCAAACTTCCTTCCTTTTAAAGTAGGTTCTTATTTAGGAGGAAAAAAAGTATTCAATATTGGTGCTGGATTTTTTACTCATCCAAGTGGATCTGTTTACATGGATGAAAACGGAGAGCTCAAAGGTGCTGATGTAGCATTATTTGCTGTTGATGCATTTTATGATGCTCCTCTTGGAGACAATGGAAGTGCATTAACTGCATACGCTACATTTCAAAGTAATAACTACGGAAAAAATTACTTATTCAGTGCATATGGAACTGGACAAATGATTTTTGGACATGTAGGTTATGTATTTAAAGGAGATAAAACTAAAACTAGATATCAACCTTATGCTTCATATGGTGTCAATCAATATGACGCTGTGAATGATGATAGAAATGTATTTGGAATTGGTCTAAATGCTTACATGAGTGGACACCATTCAAAACTAACATTAGAATATAAAAACCAAAAATTTGGTGATACTGAAACTGGTACAGTAACACTTCAAGCAATGATTTACCTATAAAAAGAAAAATATGTCAGACAAGAAAAAACATGCAGCAGCATACTGGAAAGAAAACCTCAGGTATTTAGTGATCTTACTTACTATTTGGTTTATAGCTTCTTATGGTTGCGGAATATTATTCAGAGAAGAATTAAATAATATTCGATTAGGCGGATTTAAACTAGGTTTTTGGTTCGCACAACAAGGTTCAATTTACGTATTCGTAATACTCATTTTTGTATACGTACGATTAATGAACAAATTAGATAAAAAATACGGTTTCGACGAGTAACCCTAATACTAACCACAAAAAAATATAATTATGAGCGTTCAAACATGGACATGGATTTTAGTAGGGATTACTTTTACCCTTTATTTCGGAATCGCAATTTGGGCCCGAGCGGGTTCAACAAAAGAATTTTACGTAGCAGGCGGAGGAGTATCTCCCCTAGCAAATGGTTTGGCTACAGCAGCTGACTGGATGAGTGCTGCCTCTTTTATCTCAATGGCTGGATTAATATCCTTTATGGGATATGACGGTTCTGTTTTCCTTATGGGATGGACAGGAGGATATGTACTTCTAGCCTTATTACTTGCCCCCTATTTAAGAAAATTTGGAAAATTTACAGTTCCCGATTTTATTGGAGATCGTTACTACTCAAACACTGCTAGAACAGTTGCTGTAATATGTGCTCTTATCGTATCCTTTACATATGTAGCAGGACAAATGAGAGGTGTTGGAATTGTATTTTCTCAATTTTTACAAGTAGATATTACAGTAGGTGTAATCATAGGAATGACAGTTGTACTAATCTTTGCCTTTTTAGGAGGAATGAAAGGAATTACCTATACACAAGTAGCTCAATACTGTGTATTAATTTTCGCTTTCATGGTACCAGCAATCTTTATTTCATTACAAATGACAGGTAACCCAATTCCACAATTAGGAATGGGAGGAAAAGTTGAAGGAGGAGCCTTTTTATTAGATAAACTTGATATTTTACATACAGAGCTAGGATTTAATGAATACACAAGTGGAACCAAATCTACTTGGGATGTATTTGCTATAACCCTAGCATTAATGGTTGGAACTGCAGGTTTACCACACGTAATTGTGCGTTTCTTTACAGTACCGAAAGTAAAAGATGCTCGTAAATCAGCAGGTCTTGCCTTATTATTTATTGCTATCCTTTATACAACAGCACCTGCAATTGCTGTATTCGCAAGAACAAACTTAATCGAGACTGTAAATAATAAACCTTATACTGAAATTCCAGAATGGTTTAAAAACTGGGAAGACACAGGGCTTATTGCTTGGTCTGACAAGAACAAAGATGGTAAAATACAATATGTTGCTGGAAAAGCTTTAGATGGAAAACCTGCTTTTACAAATGCTCGTGGAGATCAAGGTGAAAGAATTGTTTCAAATGCTAACGACTCTACAAACGAATTGTATGTAGATAGAGATATTATGGTGCTTGCTAATCCAGAAATAGCCAACCTTCCTAATTGGGTCATCGCTTTAGTTGCAGCTGGTGGACTTGCTGCTGCATTATCGACTGCAGCAGGATTACTACTAGTAATTTCAACTTCTATTTCGCATGATTTAATTAAGAAACAACTGAAACCCAACATTTCTGAAAAAGGAGAATTAATGGCGGCTCGTATAGCAATTCTTGTTGCTATCATCATTGCAGGATTATTTGGAATTTATCCACCTGGTTTTGTAGCAGCAGTCGTCGCCTTGGCATTCGGATTAGCAGCGGCATCATTCTTCCCTGCAATTATTCTTGGAATATTTGACAAAAGAATGAACAAACAAGGTGCTATATCTGGAATGATAGTAGGTATAACCTTAATGTTATTCTACATGATTCGTTATAAAACAGGTTTAATTGGAGTAATGGACCCTAGACCTGCAAGTGAATGGTGGTTTGGAACATCTCCAGAAGGATTCGGTACAGTAGCTATGATTGTAAATGTTGTTGTTTCAATGATAGTGTCAAGGATGACACCTGCACCGCCTCAAAACATACAGGAATTAGTTGAAAACATAAGAATTCCTAGTGGAGCTGGAGAAGCTTCAAGTCATTAATATTAGTTGGTTAATTGTTAGTAATGTTGAAAAGGCTGGTTACATCTTTGTAACCAGCCTTTTCTTTTATATTATTAAAAATATATTACTAAGGTTTATCTACTATCTTAAGAGTATCTAATTCTAATTGAAATTTTAGCCATTCATTCAATTTAATTAACTCTGAAGTCTTCTTATTAGACTTTACATTATCTTTCCAAGAGATATTGAAAACAGGCAATGTATCTGTTGTATTAAAATTGGTAGAAATTTGTTTTGAATAACTAAACGAGTCTATATCTGTGTAAAGGATTTTAACTTCATCTGAAAGACTCTTAAAGTCAAATTCATTTACTTTTAAATTGGCAATTTCATTCTCAAGAAATTTAATACGATCATCTTTATCTCTAATCATTTGTTCATTCTTTACATATAAATCTTCTAAAATACCTGCTTTCACCTGTCCAGATAGACGATCTGCTAACTCTCCACTTTGATCAGCACCTTGATAAATACTCAAATTACAATCTTTTAAAAATTCATTCTCCTTTAACTTTTCATTCCATTCATTAATTTTTGTTGCCGGAATTAAACTTCCAATAAAATAAATATCAAGATCTTTAGTTTCAAAATCATGTGTAAACTTTACTACTTCAGCTCCATCATACTGTAAAATATTTTCGACAAAGTCACTTGCGTTATTTTCAAAAACTTGTTGTTTGTATAAACCAATGAATATAAAAATACTTGGAACCATAACTATTAAAGCAATTAAAGAAGCTAATCTCGCAGTCATTTTTCTTCTCCTGGAATTTGCATAACGAACTAATGGAAAACTTAAAATTTTGGCTACAATAAAAGTTGTTAATGCTATAAATACTGCATTAATAGAAAATAAATACATAGCACCACCTGCGTAACTAGCATTTCCAACAGCTAATCCGTAACCTACGGTACATAATGGTGGCATTAAGGCAGTTGCGATTGCAACACCAAAGATAACACTAGCAATGGTACCTTTCTTTGTTTTAGCTACAATGAGTGCTAAACCACCAAAAATAGCAACTAACACATCTAGTATAGTAGGTGTAGTTCTTGCTAATAATTCGGGCGTTTCTTTGGTTAATGGTGAAATTTTAAAATATAAAAATGCAGTAAGCACACTTAATGCTACCATTACACCTAGATTTATTAAAGATCTACGTAAAGTTTCTACATCATTAATTGCTACAGACATACCGAGCCCTACAATTGGTCCCATTAAAGGTGAAATTAACATGGCTCCAATTACAACCGCAGTACTACTAACATTTAAACCAATTGATGCTACAAAGATTGAAAATATTAAAATCCATGCAGTATGCCCTTTAATAGATATATCTAATTTTACAGATTCTATCGTTGCATCTCTATCGGTTTGAGAGCGAATTTCTAATAATTCTGAAAAGAATTTTTTTAAACTTAACCAAGCAGAAACTTTTACCTTATCGAATTCTTCTTGCTCAGAAATAACCTCTTTATTGTTTTCTTCTGAAGTACTCATTTATGTATATTTTTTACCAAATTTTTGTTTCACATCTGAAAGCAATTCTTTTATCTCTTGTTCTTTCTTTCTAGGGTAAATAAGCAAAACATCATCCTTATCGACAATAATATAATCACTTATTCCATCAACAACTACTAATTTTTCAGTAGAAGTAAATATCATATTGTTTTCAGCATCAGTTACATGCGGTAATGCTCTCACAATCGCATTTTGTTCTGTTCCATCTTTCAATTTATCATGTAATGCTCCCCAAGTACCTAAATCATTCCAGTCGAAAGTAGCATTTTTTACACAAACGTTCTCAGCTTTTTCTAAAATACCATAATCAATTGAGATATTTTCGGCTTTACTATAATTATT
>JAHRWC010000083.1 GCA_019090365.1 Flavobacteriaceae bacterium | reverse complement strand
GGAGTAAAAGAAACGAAATCATTTGTTGCAGTCCAACTAGCATCGTTTCTTCCTGAAGGTGTAAATGCTATTGTGCCATCTCCATTTTCAATCCCTTGGGTTAAACCTCCTCCATCAGAAGATATATTTACTGAATGAATTTCTACAACATTTGAGCCTTCATGCAAATGTATTTGAGTTGTTATAGTCGTTCCTCCTCCAGAACCATAGTGTGGTACATTTAGGTATTCTACAACAAACACTCTATTTGGAGCAGAACCAGAAAGCTTATAATGAATTGTTCCACCATCAACAGGATTTAAATCATCCCAAGCAGCTGCAATCACATTCTGTGGGTCATTAGCATCAGGCAAAGCATCATTTGTATATTCTGTAAGTCCAGAACCTGAAAATGAAAGGTAGCCATTTGAGGATATATTTACAGAAGTAAATGTATTTTGAAAGAAAGTAAAATCCATACCTAATGCAACATTCGATGAATCATCATCACCTAGAGAAATACTAGTACTTCCAGACATACTAATTGGAGCAAATGTTCCTGTTTGATCAATCGTATAACCACCAGATAATAAATTAGCAATCACATCATTTTCAGTTATAGTTGCATTTCCACCACCGTCTAAAACAACAGTTATATCTTGACATACTAAAACTGGTAAATCATTTGTTACAACGATAATATCGTCTAGATTCACTACAGACCCACTACAATTATCAAGAACTGAATAGGTAACAATTGTATTTCCTGGCCCACCAGCCGTTGGGTCAAAATCAAAAGTACCATCTAAATTATCTGTTACACCTGATCCACTATAAGTTCCGCCAGCTGGAGTTCCTCCAAACAATCCTATTTGTGTTCCCTGAGATTCGCATATTTCATTTAAAGCAGTATCAAAAGTAGCAGCACATGGTAGAGAAGATCTAAACACACCTCTTCCATAAGTTCCTGCATATAGCATTCCATTAGCTGTGTTTATTTCCATTTCATAAACCCTCACATTAGGTAAGTTATTAGCAAATAATTGCCATTGAGCATCGAAATCTCCAATATAATAAATACCATAATTCATTCCAGCAAAAAGACGATTTTCAGCTACGTCTTCCCAAACTAAAGCAAATACAGAGAAATTAGGAAGGTTCAACCTTTTAGCAGACCAAGTAGCACCTCCATCATCAGAAATATAAACCTTATCACTACTGTTCGTTGCAATTGCAACTCTATCAGGATCTGATGGATGAATTGCTATATCATTTATAAAGCTTCCTCCATATCCTGAAAGTGTCGACCAATTAGTAGCTCCTCCATCTGAAGTTTTATATAAATTTCCATCTACAGAACCATACATTACTTGATTATTGCTTGGAGCTATTTTTAAATAGTCCATATTCAGTCCAAAATCCTGAGAAATAGCTGACCATGAAGATCCTCCATTTGTTGATTTATACACTCGATCATAACCAACATATATAACGTTTTGTGTAATTGGATCTTGCTCAAATGGTGTCACCCAATTCCCAGAACCCGGTTCAGATAAACCACTATAAGATGCTCCTCCATTTGTTGATTTATATAGAACCCCTCCTTGAGAAGTTCCATAAAATATATTAGAATTATTTTTATCTATAAAATTTTCCATCCCATCAGCACCAAGCCAATCAAACCAGTTTCCAGATGTATTGTAAAAAGATGAGCCATTATCTTGAGAACCTCCAACAATTAGTTCTGGATCTGTTTGAGAAACTCCTATTTTATAAAATTGCCTAATTCCTAATCCTGCTGTTAAGTCTGTATAAAAGCTTGTATTTATTGTACCATCTGAGTCTGTATTAATATATAATCCTCCATCGCTTCCTACATATAGATTAGACCCTACAAATTCCATAATATCCACATCTGCATGACAATAACCTACATTCAATGAATTAGCACCGCCTTCAGACCAAAAAGATGATATTGTAAAATTAGCACCTCCATCTAAAGATCTCCATGTATGAATACCAGCGATATGAACTTCATCAACATCGACTGGACTTACTACGATATCCATATCTCTTGGAGCTTGGCCACTAGAATCATTCCCTGTTTCACTATATCCAAAATAATTCTTAGCATGTGTTAATTCAGTAAATGACCCTCCACTATTGGTCGATTTATAGAATCCTCCAAATATTCCATTATTTTCTTCAACTACATAAACAACAGTAGCATCATCTGGAGATACACCAATCATTTTTGTTTGTCCTGAAGTGAAAGGTGAAGACACTTGAGAGAAACTCGCACCTCCATTTGTAGATTTATAAAAACTATTTCCTGTTGCATATACGGTATTTGTATCTCCTGGTTTAAATTCTATATCGTATCCCGTCGATTCACTTGTTAATGTACTAGACCAGGTTGCTCCAGCATTTGTACTTCGGAAAACTCCTCCACTCGCAACCGTACAAAACATGGTATTTGGAGTATTAGGATGAATTAATATTTTGTTTACATCTCCTCCTGCTAAATTCACTAATTGAGTCCAAGTTCCTCCTGAATCATATGAAACGAATATTATCCCAGAAGTAGAACCCCAAAAATAAGTAGTCTTTACTGTAGGATGTATTGCTAAAGAATATACATCGATATTGATAAAATTATCTGTTAAGACATTCCAAGTAGTTCCTCCGTTTACTGTTCTCCAAACTCCTCCCGATGGAGAACCAACAATGATATGATCTTGATCATCTGGATCTACAGAAAAAGAAGTAATTCGCCCAACACCTGGATTCCATCCACTTGTTGAATTCCATGTTGTAGGTCCAAGTTCTTCCCAATTACTACTATCAACCAGTCTATTCTGGTTTTTATTGTTTCTAAAAAACTCTTTAAGTTGAATTTCTTTAGTTGTAAGAAACCCTGACTCATTCATTGAATGAAGTGAATTATATTCCCAACGTTTGAACTGTTTATACCCCGAACCTTTTCCTGTTCCTTTAACTTCAAAATAAGCTTCAGCAACCTCCTGTATTTCAAACACAGTATATGTGCCAGAATCAATCATGTCCTTATATTGTTGACTATAGGAACTAGTAGTAAATACAAATAGTAATGTGAAAATAAAAAGTACGTTTTTCATAGCTTATTAGGTTTGAGGGACAAAGAATGTTTTACTATTTCAAAAATAGTGCTTTATCTAATAAAAAATACTTTTTATCGATGTTTTGTTGAATTTTCCTATAAATTTAGGCATAAAAAAACCTGCTATTATCTGAATAATAGCAGGTTACATATAGTGTTATGTTATTTACCCTCCGAAATCGTCGAATCGAATATTTTCATCTGCAAGACCAAAATCTTCTCCCATTTTTTGAACCGCTTGGTTCATTAATGGAGGGCCGCAGAAATACAATTCAATATCTTCTGGTGATTCATGGTGATTTAAATAATTATCGATTACACAGTTGTGTACAAACCCTACGAATCCGTCACCCTCAGTATCATTAATATCTTTCTTTACTTTCCAATTGTCTTCTGGTAAAGGTTCAGATAAAGCTAAATGAAATTTAAAGTTAGGGAAGTCTTTTTCTAATTTATAGAAATGATCTAAGTAGAATAATTCTCTTTTAGAACGTCCACCGTACCAATAATTTACTACTCTTCCTGTTTTTAAGGTTCTGAATAAATGATATAAGTGTGAACGCATTGGCGCCATTCCAGCACCACCACCAACATATAACATTTCAGCTTCAGACTCATTGATAAAGAATTCACCATAAGGTCCAGAAATTACTACTTTATCACCAGGCTTTTGGTTAAATATATAAGATGATGCAATTCCAGGATTTACATCCATCCATTGATTCTTTGCTCGATCCCAAGGTGGCGTAGCAATACGAACATTCAACATTATTTCTCTTCCTTCAGCTGGAAAAGAAGCCATTGAATAAGCTCTTTCAACAGTTTCTGAATTTTTCATTACTAATGGCCAAAGACCAAACTTATCCCATTCTGCTTGAAACATATCTGGTGTTTCATGCTCTTCAGGATGCGCAGTAATATCCATATCAGAGAATTTTATTTCACATTCAGGAATTTCAATTTGAATATATCCACCAGCTTTATATCCCATATCTTGAGGGATCTCTACTACAAACTCTTTAATAAACGAGGCAACATTATAGTTACGAACTACAGTCGCATCCCATTTTTTAATTCCGAATACTTCTTCAGGAATATGAATATTCATATCCTGTTTTACTTTTACTTGACAAGATAAACGCACTCCATCTTTTAACTCTTTACGAGTAAAGTGAGGTGTTTCAGTAGGAAGAGCTTCTCCCCCTCCTGACAACACATGACATTCACATTGAACACAAGTTCCTCCACCTCCACAGGCAGATGGTAAAAATATTTTTTCGTTTCCTAAAGTGGTTAGCAAACTTGACCCTGAAGCTACTTCAATAACTTTTTCATCATTGATTGTAATTTTTACAGGACCTGAGGGAGCTAATTTTTCTTTTGTAAAAAGTAATAATGATACTAATAGTAATATTAAAACTAGAAAGGCAACTACTGTTGCGACGATAACTCCTATTGTACTTACAGCTAAAAACATAGTATTACTCTGTTATATTTGAAACTTCAACAAGTTCAGTTTTGTTATTATTTTCTTTAACTTCTTCTTTTACCAAACTAACCTCGGCAGTAGATTTTGTGTCAGCTTCAGCAGGTTCATCACCTCCAGTTAGCATACCACCAAAACTCATAAACCCAATCGCCATAAGACCAGTAATAATAAATGTAATTCCTAATCCACGTAAGGGAGCAGGAACATTCGAATATCTAATTTTTTCACGAATGGCAGCAATTGCAAGGATTGCTAAAAACCAACCTATTCCTGAACTTACACCATAATTTAATGCCAATCCAAGGCTTGCTATCTCACGAGATTGCATAAATAATGAACCTCCTAAAATTGCACAGTTTACAGCAATTAACGGTAAAAATATCCCTAATGAATTGTATAATGATGGTGAAAATTTTTCTACTACTATTTCAACCAATTGTACCATGGTTGCAATGGTTGCAATAAATAGTATAAATGATAAAAAGCTTAAGTCGTACGCTGCATATTCTTCACCTAACCAAACTAAAGCACCTTCACGTAATATATATTGATCTAACAACCAGTTTAAAGGTACAGTTACAGCTAATACAAATATTACCGCCGCACCAAGACCAACTGCTGTTGACACTTTTTTAGAAACTGCTAGGTAAGAACACATTCCTAAGAATGTAGCAAACACCATGTTGTCTATAAAAATTGATTTAAAAAATAACTCTATATGTTCCATATGTATATTTTTTTTGAATTAAGTATTACCCTAATTTCAAATTTTATTCGTCTTCGATTAAAGCTTGATTTCTTGAACGTTGTACCCAAATTATGATTCCAACAATTATTAATGCCATTGGCGCTAATAACATAAATCCGTTGTTTTCATATCCAATACTATATAATCCAGTTTTTGCAATTGGATCACCTAGTACTTTAAATCCTAATAAAGTTCCTGAGCCTAAAAGCTCTCTAAAGAAACCTACGATAATAAGGATTAATCCATATCCTAAAGCATTTCCAATTCCGTCAAGGAATGATTTCCAAGGTCCATTTCCTAAAGCAAAAGCTTCAAAACGTCCCATAATTATACAGTTCGTAATGATAAGCCCGATGAATGCTCCAAGCTCTTTACTTAATTGATAAGAATATGCTTTCAGTACTTGATCTACAATAATTACTAAAGCAGCTACAACCGTAAGTTGAACAATAATTCTAATTTTTGAAGGAATTATATTTCTAATTAAAGAAATTACAACGTTTCCGATTCCTAATACAAATATTACAGAAATAGCCATTACAATTGATGCCTTTAATTGAGCAGTAATCGCTAATGCAGAACAAATACCTAATACTTGAATAGTAATTGGATTATCATCTGCTAATGGATCTAATATTAATTTGCTGTCTTTTTTTGATAAAAGTCCCATAAATTAATTGTTTTTTAAGTTTTTGAAATAAGGCACATACAATTTTAAATCGTTTCTTAGCATTG
>JAHRWC010000082.1 GCA_019090365.1 Flavobacteriaceae bacterium | reverse complement strand
CCATCTAAGGAGTTAGGTGTGGATGTTGAGGGCGATTTTACTCCTAAATATATAGTACCTTCAGATAAGAAAAGTTTAGTAAAAGATTTAAAAGCATTATCTAACAAAGCAGAAATGGTTTGGTTAGCTAGTGATGAGGATCGAGAAGGAGAAGCTATTGCATGGCACTTAGCTGAAAATTTAGATTTAAAGGAAGATAATACAAAACGTATTGTGTTTCATGAAATTACAAAATCTGCTATTCTTAAAGCAATTGAGAATCCTAGAAAAATAAATTATGACCTTGTTGATGCGCAACAAGCGCGTAGAGTATTGGATCGTTTAGTTGGATATGAACTATCTCCGGTACTTTGGAGAAAAGTAAAAGGAGGTCTTTCGGCAGGTAGAGTACAATCGGTTGCTGTTCGACTAATTGTTGAGAGAGAACGCCAAATAGAAGCGTTTACTCCAGTCGCATCTTTTAGAGTTGTTGCTGAATTTACTTCGAAAGAAGGAAATAAATTTAAAGCAAAGCTTCCTAAAAACTTTACAACAGAAACTGAAGCACATGAATTTTTAAGAAAAAATCTTCAGGCTAATTATAAAGTTTCAAATTTAATAAAAAAGCCGGCAAAGAAATCACCAGCGCCACCATTTACAACTTCTACACTTCAACAAGAAGCATCAAGAAAATTGTATTTTTCAGTAGGAAAAACGATGACAATTGCTCAGCGTTTGTATGAAGCTGGTTTTATAACATATATGAGAACCGATAGTGTAAACCTTTCAAACGATGCTAAAGAAGCTGCGATGGAAGCGATTACTAATAATTACGGAAAAGAATATAGCAACCCTAGAGATTATAAAGGAAAATCTAAAGGAGCACAAGAAGCGCATGAGGCGATTCGCCCAACCGATTTATCTCGTCAAACAATTAGTGGCGATTATGACCAAGAGCGTTTATATAATTTAATTTGGAAACGTACCATTGCATCTCAAATGAGTGATGCTCAAATGGAGCGTACCAATGTTAAGATAGATATCCAAGCATCAGAAAGTGTTACAGAACAATTTGTAGCTAACGGGGAAATGATCAAATTTGATGGTTTCTTAAAAGTATATCTAGAAGGAACCGATTTAGAAGATGAAGAACAAGAAGGAATGCTTCCAAAATTAACCGTGGGAGATTCACTTCAGAAAAATTATATTACAGCAACTCAGCGATTTACTCGTCCGCCATATCGATTTACTGAAGCTTCTTTGGTAAAGCAAATGGAAGAATTAGGGATTGGTAGACCGTCTACATATGCACCAACTATTTCTACTATTATTAATAGAAATTATGTTGAGAAAGGCACAGTAGAAGGTGTTGAGCGTAAATATAAACAACTGATACTTGAAGATGAAATTCAAGAAAATACATTGACAGAAGTTATTGGTTCAGACAAAGGAAAATTAGTTCCTACAGATATTGGGCTAATTGTAAATGACTTCTTGGTTGAACATTTTTCAACAATCCTTGATTATAATTTTACAGCCAAAGTTGAACAAGATTTTGATGATATAGCTGAAGGAAAATCTTCTTGGACTCTAATGATGAAGAACTTTTACAAAGATTTTCATCCACAAGTAGAAAATGTAACTGAAAATGCTGACAGAGAAAGTGGTGAGCGTATTTTAGGAAATGATCCTGTTTCAGGAAAAGTGGTACTTGTGAGATTAGGTAGATATGGAGCGATGGCTCAAATTGGAAGCCCAGAAGATGAAGAAAAGAAATTTGCAAGTTTAAGGCCCGACCAACAATTACATCAAATTACTTTTGAAGAAGTAATGGATTTATTTAAACTTCCAAAAACTTTAGGAACACATGATGGTTTCGAAGTAGATGTAAATAATGGCCGATTTGGTCCTTATGTACGATATGATAAAAAATTTATTTCACTTCCTAAAGGTATGGATCCTTTAGAAGTGGATATGGATATGGCAATCGAGCTTATTGAAGAAAAGAAAAGAGCAGATGCGCCAATTTATACTTATGAAGATTTACCAGTTCAGAAAGGAACAGGTCGTTTTGGGCCATTTATAAAATGGAACAATATGTTCATTAATGTAAATAAGAAATACGATTTCGATAATTTATCTGATGCAGATATTATAGAGCTTATTGAAACTAAGAAACAAAAAGAGATTGATAAGTTGATTCATGATTGGAAAGACGAAGGAATACGTCTTGAGAAAGCTCGTTGGGGTCGTTTTAACCTGATTAAAGGAAAAACTAAGATAGAGCTGCCAAAAACTACAAAGGCAGAAAAAATGACCTTAGAACAAGCTTTAGATATTATCGAAAAGAAAACACCAAAGAAAAAAACAAGAAAAAAAGCTACTGCTAAGAAAACTACCGCTAAGAAAAAATAATGATCGATTTTCTCACACCAGTTTCTAAATCTGTACTTGCACATAAAGAAGTGTTACCGGAAGGAGTACTTGGTAAACAAATTTTAATTTATTCTGAAAAAGATGAATTACCAGCACTTGAAAAAGTGAAATTTGCAATACTTGGTATAAAAGAAAATAGAAACGATGTTGATTATATGGGAGAAGAAATTGATTTCGATTCCTGTCGTAAAGCAATGTATTCTTTGTATGCGGGTAATTGGAAATATAAAATAGCTGATATAGGAGATATTGAGAAAGGCGCAACAGTTAGTGATACGTATTTTGCGATGAGTGCTGTAATCAAGGAGCTGATTAGTTTTAATATTATTCCCTTAATTTTAGGAGGAAGTCAAGATTTAGTAATGGGGCAATATCGTTCTTATGACGATTTTGGATCAATGGTCAACATTGTTAATGTTGATGGTAGATTTGATCTTGGAGATGCAGATCAGCCTATTTCAAATATTTCATATGTAGGGAAATTAATAGTGAATAAGCCTTATAACCTTTTTAATTATAGCGCGATAGGATATCAGTCTTACTTTAACCCTCCAGAAGAAATAGTTTTAATGGAGAAATTATTTTTTGACGCTTATCGATTAGGAGAAGTGACTTCTGACATTAAAATTGTAGAACCAATTTTTAGGAATGCAAATATTGTGAGTTTAGATATTGGTGCAATAAAAAGCTCAGAATTAAGTTATAAAAGTAAGTCTAGTCCAAATGGATTTGATGGCAGAGAAATATGTTCAATAGCTCGATATGCAGGAATAAGTAATAAAGTTTCTTCATTTGGAGTATATGAAATAAAAAATTTAGTTGATATAGATAATGCTGCTATGTTAATAGCACAAATTTTTTGGTATTTTATAGAAGGAGTCAATTTTAGAGTAAAAGATGACGATTTCAATGACGAAAAAAACTATACAACATATAAAGTAATGGTTGATGATGAAGTTTTATTGTTTAAAAAGAGTAATAAAACGGGGAGATGGTGGTTAGAATTGCCTTTTATTTCAAATGTTAATAATAAATTAAAAAGTAAAACGTTATTACCTTGCACTTATGGCGAATATTTGGGTGCATGTAATCAGGAAATACCTGAGCGATGGTACAAAGCACGTCGCAAAAATGAAGTATAACCAACAAAAGAACTAATTAGAAATTAAGGGTTTTTTAAGAAATTTGTTGTTTTTTAAAAATTTTATAAATAGGTTTACGCCCTTGAATCTAGAAAATTTAACCTAAATACCTATGAAGAAGTTTATTGCATTAACTGCGATTATTGCCTTTTTGGCTAGTTGTAACTCTGGCGGAGACAGAGGAGAGCTTATTGGAGCTAAAGGTAAAAATTGGCATCCCGAAAAGCCTTATGGTATGACTTTAATCCCTGGTGGTTCTTTTATCATGGGTAAGTCTGACGATGATTTTGTTGCTGTAAACGATGCGCCAACAAAAACCGTTACCGTACGTTCATTCTATATGGATGAAACTGAAATTACTAATTCAGAATACCGTCAATTTGTAAATTGGGTTAAAGACTCAACTATTCGTCTAAAACTTGCTGTTCTTGCTGATGAAGTAGGTGCAACTCCTGGAGATGAAGGAATTGGTGATTTTGCATTTGTTGATCAAGAGAATGAAGAAATGAGTGCTTGGGATCAATATAATTATGATAATTACTATGGAATGGGTGAAGATTTCTACGCAGGTAGAAAAATTAACCGTGATATAGACTTACATGATGATGCACAAGATTATCCAGATGAATATTACAGTGAAGTAATGGATTCTATGTATATCCCAGCTGAAGAAGCATACAATGGTCAGCGTACTATTGATGTAACTAAGTTAAACTTTCAATATACTTATATGGATATTGGATCAGCAGCTAGAGATAAAACTAAAAGAAGAAAAGATTTCTTAATTAAAGAAGAAGTAAATATTTATCCAGATACAACAGTTTGGATTAAAGATTTCAACTATTCTTATAACGAACCAATGCACAATGATTACTTCTGGCACGAAGCTTATGGAGATTATCCTGTAGTTGGTATCAGTTGGAAACAAGCAAAAGCATTTTGTGCATGGAGAACATTGCATAAAAATTCATATTTAAAATCTAAAAAACGTCAGCACATTAATTCATTTAGACTTCCAAGTGAAGCTGAATGGGAATATGCTGCTCGTGGTGGATTAGAATCAGCAACTTTCCCTTGGGGTGGTCCTTATGCTAAAAATGACAGAGGTTGTTTTAATGCAAACTTTAAACCACTTCGTGGAGATTATGCTGCCGATCAAGCATTGTATACTGTAGAAGCAGATGCTTACGAACCTAATGATTACAATCTGTATAATATGGCAGGTAATGTATCAGAATGGGTTGAAGGATCTTATGCTCCATCATCTTATGAGTATACATCAAGTATGAATCCAAGTGTAAACGATAAAGAAAATATGCGTAAAGTTGTACGTGGTGGTTCTTGGAAAGATGTTGCATATTTCTTACAAGTAAGTACTCGTGACTACGAATATGCAGATTCTGCAAGAAGCTATATTGGCTTTAGAACTGTTCAAGACTATATGGGGACAGATGTGACGTTGAATGATAAACTTGGAGACGCACGATAATATTTACCCCAATTAATATTTAAAACAATAATTGCAAACTTAACTTAACTTAAAAAAAACATTGTATTATGGCACAATCAAGATCATCTAAGAAATTATTTAATATGGCTTACGGGCTAGGAGCATCTATTGTAATTTTAGGAGCTTTATTCAAAATTCTTCACTGGGAACTAGGTCCACTTAATGGAGGTTTATTACTAGCAATTGGACTTATTACTGAAGCAATTATTTTTGCTATATCTGCATTCGAACCAGTTGATGATGATTTAGATTGGTCACTTGTTTACCCTGAATTAGCAGGTGGAATGGGAAGTGGTAAAAAAGAAAAGTCACCTCAAGATGCTCAAGGTATTTTATCTAAAAAATTAGATGAAATGTTAAAAGATGCACGTATTGATGGAGAAATGATGAACAGCTTAACAGATAGCATTCGTTCATTTGAAGGAGCAACTAAAAGTATGGCTCCAACTGCAGAAGCTATGAACTCTACTAAAAAGTATAGTGAAGAAATGGCAATGGCAGCTGCACAAATGGAATCTTTAAATAGCTTATACAAAGTTCAAGTTGAATCTACAAGCCGTCAAACTGAAGTAAATGAAAGAGTTGCTGAAAATGCTGAGCAATTAAAACAACAAATGGAACATTTAGCAACAAACCTATCTTCATTAAATGGAGTATATGGTGGAATGTTATCGGCTATGGGTGGTAAAAACTAAGATAGTTACACTGTAATTTAATTATTAATTCTTAAAAAAGAAAAGTAAAATGGCAGGAGGCAAACTATCCCCAAGGCAGAAGATGATTAACCTAATGTATCTGGTTTTCATCGCAATGTTAGCATTAAATATGTCAAAAGAAGTATTATCTGCTTTTGGTTTATTGAACGAAAAAATTACTGAAGGTAATGTTGCAACAACAGCTAGAAATAATTCCTTTATGGAAAGCTTAGCAACAAAAGCATCAGATGAACCTGAACAATATGCAGCTGTAAAAGCGAAAGCTGACGAAGTTACTTCTATTTCAAATGATTTAGATACTTATTTAGCATCTATTAAAACAGCAATGATGGGAACATTAAAAGCTGAAGATGCTGGAGATTATGAAGTACAAGATAAACCAGATTTCTTAGACCGTCGTTTTTTCGGTGGTGATAAATTGAAAGCTGAAGGACAAGAATTTGTAGGTAAGATTGATGATTACCGCACAAAAATGTCTGCTGTACTTGGTGCTGATTATCCAGATATTAAAAAATCTATTGATGCAAACTTTGGTACAGGTGAAGTTACAAGAAGAGATGGTAAGAAAATACCTTACTTGAACTACAACTACGAAGGATTTCCTTTAGTTGCTTCTATGACTAAAATGACTCAACTTCAGGCAGATATTAAAACAACTAAAAGTGAATTGTTATCTAAAATGTTAGCTGGTAAACAAGCAGCTGCTTTATCTTTTAGTAACTACTCTACTTTAATGGAAACATCTAAATCAGCTTACTATTCTGGTGAGAAATTTGATGGAGCTATTGTTTTAGGACGTACTGATGCAAGTACTGTACCTAAAAGAGTTGAACTTACGGTAGATGGAAGAAAATTAACTGAAGAACAATATACTCTTCAAGGTGGTAAAGTTGTACTTAATATTGGTACAGGTGCTCCTGGAGATCATAAAATTGAAGGGTTCCTTTACTATGGTGAAGGAGGAGAAGAAACAGAAGTTGCTGTAAAAAGTTCTTTTGCTACAATCTCAAAACCTAATTCAGCTGTAATTGCTGCAGATAAGATGAATGTAGTGTATCGTGGAGTTGTAAATCCAATGACGATTTCTATTCCTGGTATTCCAGACAGTAAAGTATCTGCTTCTGGTTCAGGTCTTGCAAAGTCATCAGGTAGTAAATACAACATGAGTCCTGGAACAGGAAGAGAAGTTACGATTACGGCTAGTGGTACTTTACCAGATGGTCAAAGAGTAAGTTCAAATTCTGTATTCCGTATTAAAGATATTCCTCGTCCAACAGGAACCATTCGTGGTGAAGATGGAGGTGGAGGTCCAGTACGTATGCAACGTCAAGGTCTTGAAATTTCAAGTGTAGGTGCTGCATTACTTGATTTTGATTTCGATTTAAAATTAAATGTAACAGGATTTAGCGTTAAAGTTTCTGGTCAACCTACTGTAAAAGTAAGTGGTAGAAAATTAAATTCTCAAGCAAAAGGAGCTCTTAAAAGAGCAAAACGTGGTGAAACAGTACAATTATTTGATATCACTGCGAATATAGCTACAAACTCAGGATATAAATTAAAGAAAATATCTCCTGTATTTGTTGAATTAACAAACTAGAATAAAATCTATTTTTATGAATGTTAGAAATGTAGTTTTAAGTGTATTTGTATTATTGATTGGCTTCAGTGCTTCTGCACAGATCAATATCCTTAATGCAAAAACACCAGATGAAATAGGTGTGAAGACAGAAGATCAGATCGCTTATGATAATGATCAGCCATTACCTTATGGTTTTGTTGATGATCGTGATGTTTTATGGTCTAAAACTACTTGGGAAATTATCGATCTTGATGAACGTGTAAACTTTCCTTTGTATTATCCAATAGACACCAATAACATCGGTTCTGAAAGACGTTCTTTGTATGATGTATTAGTAAAGAATATTACAAATGGAAAAATTGATCATGTGTATGCTGATTCTTACTTTACTGAAAAAAGAACCATGAAAGATATCGAAGCTTCTTTAGTATATTCAGATACTACAGATGCTGGTATTGATCAAGTGAATGCTGGTGAAACTTTAGATCCTCAATATGTAAGAAGATTTACATTGGATGCAGGTGATATTGAAGAATGGAGAATTCGTGGATATTGGTTCTTAGACAAGCGTCAAGGTGAACTTAAATATCGTTTGTTAGGAATATGTCCAGTTGCAAATGAAGCTCGTTCTAAAGCATTCTCAGATGATGGACAAGATAATAAAGTAGAATTGTTCTGGATCTGGTATCCTTCAACACGTGAAGTGTTACATGAAGCAAAAGCATTCAATAGAAAAAATACATCACAGCCTATAACTTATGATCACTTATTAAATTCAAGACGTTTTAACGCATTGGTTTATAAAGAAGATAATGAGCTTGGTGACCGTGGAGTAAAAGAGTATATTAATGATAATGCCTTAATGCAATTATTAGAATCGGATCGTATCCGTGAAAAAATTAGAAATATTGAAATCGATTTGTGGAATTACTAATTGATTAATATTCTAATAATATATTAAAAACCCTGAAGCTAAAACTTCAGGGTTTTTTACTTTTGTACCATGAAAGAAGTCGATTATATAGTTGTTGGATTAGGAATTGCTGGTCTTTCATTTTGTGAAAAATTACTAGAAAATAATAAAAGCTTCATTGTATTTAACGATGCTAAAGAATCTTCGAGCTTAATTTCCGCAGGAATTATCAATCCTTTAGTGTTAAAAAGATTTACTCCTGTATGGAATGCACATGAGCATATATCAACAGCATTCCCTTTTTATAAAAACCTTTCAAAAAAATTAAATACTGAAATTCTTGAAGAATTTCCAATGTTTCGCATTTTCAATAATGTAGAAGAACAAAATAATTGGATGGTTGCAAGTGATAAAGAAGAATTAAAATCCTTTCTGAATCCTAAAATTGAAAAGAATACAAACCCATCAATAAATGCTCCTTTTGGTTTAGGGAAAGTAAATAAAACAGGAAGAGTTTTTTCAGAGGTATTGATTAAAAAGTATAGTGAGTTTCTATTAGAAAAGGATAGATTACTATCTGAAACATTTGATTATTCTTTACTTTCTGAAACAGAAGATTCAATTCAGTATAAAAATATATCAGCAAAAAAAATTGTGTTTACGGAAGGTGCATATGTACGAAACAATCCATTTTTTCCGAAGCAATTATTAATCCCGAATAAAGGAGAGTTTATAGTACTTAAAGTTCCAAACTTACAATTTCATGCCATGCTGAAATCTTCCATATTTATTATTTCACTTGGAAATGATTTATATAAAGTAGGCGCAACCTACGATAGAGAAGATTACTCTTATAAAACAACTTCATTAGCTAAAGAAGAGTTACTGAAGAAATTTGAAAAGATAATTACAGCTCCTTATGAAGTAGTTTCACAAGTTGCAGGCATTCGTCCAACTACAAAAGACAGAAGGCCTTTATTAGGTACTTTAAAAGAGTCGAATAGAAAAATTTTCTTCAGTGGCTTAGGAACCAGAGGATTTATTAGTTCTCCATCATTGGCAAACAAATTATACAACCACTTGGAGCATAATGAGGATTTGTTAAAGGAAATTGATATAAAAAGGCATTATAAAGACTCTTAGAATTCATTCCCTTCGATATAAAAATTTTAAGCATCTTTGCAAAAATTTAATAGTACATGCTTAATATTCATAATCTTTCTGTTTCATTTCAAGGAGACTACCTGTTCGAAAAAATTACATTTCAATTGGGTGCGGGTACACGCATCGGGTTGGTAGGGAAAAATGGTGCAGGAAAGTCTACACTTTTGAAGATTATTTCTGGTGAACAAGAGTATGATGAAGGTTCAATTGCAACCGATAAGGAAACTTCTATTGGGTTTTTAAAACAAGATATTGATTTTGAAAAGGGACGTACTGTTTTAGAAGAATCATATGAAGCTTTTACCGAAATTAAATCATTAGAAGCACAACTTGAGAAAATTAATACAGAATTAGCTGAAAGAACCGATTATGAAAGTGATGTTTATCATGATTTAATGGTCGATTTAAATGAGGTACAGCATCAATATGAAATCCATGGTGGCTATAATTACCAAGGTGAAACAGAACGAATTTTACAAGGACTTGGTTTTTTAAGAGAAGATTTTACTAAGCTAACAGAGACTTTTTCTGGAGGTTGGCGAATGCGTATCGAACTTGCTAAGTTATTACTTCAGAACAACGATATATTGCTTCTGGATGAGCCTACCAATCACTTAGATATAGAATCAATACTTTGGTTAGAAGAATTTTTAAAAAACTATGCAGGTGCTGTTGTTGTCGTTTCACACGATAAAATGTTTTTAGATAATATCACCAACCGAACCATAGAGATTTCTTTAGGAAAAATATACGATTATAATAAGCCTTATTCAAAATATTTGGTTCAGCGACAAGAACTAAGAGAACAACAATTAGCTTCACAAAAAAATCAGCAAAAGCAAATTGAGCAAACAGAAAAGTTGATTGAAAAATTTAGAGCAAAAGCGAGTAAAGCAACTATGGCTCAATCTTTAATTAAAAAATTAGATAAAATTGATCGTATTGAAGTAGAT
>JAHRWC010000081.1 GCA_019090365.1 Flavobacteriaceae bacterium | reverse complement strand
TTTACAAAATCAATTTCATTTTTAGCAACTCCCATTACAATATTATCAAGTAAACTCCCTTGAAATAGAAAGGGTTGTTGTGGAACATATCCTATAAATGACAGTAAAGTTTTATTGTTTTTTACTTCGGTTTCATCAATGAATAAAGAACCAGTTTTTGGACTTAAAAATCCCATTACTATGTTTAAGAGTGTTGTTTTTCCAATGCCAGATCTTCCTTTAATTCCTATAATTTCTCCACGTTTTAAACTTAAATTTATATCTTTTAACAGATCTTGTTTATCGTTATATGCATATGAAATATCCTTTAATGACATACTTTTTTTAAACAAATAGGCTTGGTCTTTCTGTTGTGTTTTTTCACTTTTAATAGCTAACAAATCAATGGTGTAACTATACGATCGAAAATTGGTATAGGCTATAATTAGTTTGTTTAATGAAGGGAAAAGTTTTAATGAAATACCAGCTACATATGAAATGAGAATCACCTTGTCGCTTGAAGCCCCAAAATTTAAATTGATGTAATATAAAAATAGACTTAATCCTAAAATGATAAAAATTTCAAGATATTTTGCATTTGAGTTTTGGTGTTTTTTTAGAACAGCAAAATTATTATTAAATGTATCTAATGTTTCTTCATATTTTTTTTGAAAGAATGATTCCTTGCCTAAACTCTTAATCTCTAAAAACCCATCAATAATATTTAATAAATGTGAGGTAGCTTCAGAATAAGATTTTCGAATCGAGGTGCTTAATTGTTCAATTTTTTTCTTTCGTATTTTATACAAAGAGAATAAACAGAGTAGTGCTATTAAGAAAATTAGAATTGAAAACTTAGGGTACAATAAAACACTTATAATTCCAATAATTCCTACTACAGTAAGCTCCGTAAACATTGTGTTAAAGGATAATAAAATGTGGTTTGAAAAATCAGTTCCAGACATTTGTATTTTCTGAATTTCCTTCCCTTTGTCTAAATGCTGAATTTGTTTAAAAGGCCTTTTTAAAAAACGCTTTGTTAAGTTTGAAGAAAGCCTTGTAGCAATATCAAAAACAAGTTTGGATTGAAACTTAATTATTTCAATCTGAATGAAGTTTTTTATAAAAAATAAAAGAATTATTCCAATCACCCAATACAGTAAATATGACTCATTAAAAAAACTAATTTTCTTAATAAAATCGGGCATTTGTTCTTTGTCGAGGATAAAAACAAATAAAGGAATTATGTATGCAATTGAAAGTAAATCGAAAAATACATTAGTAATTGATAAAACCATATATCGAATCGATTTC
This sequence comes from Flavobacteriaceae bacterium, assembly GCA_019090365.1. GTDB lineage: Bacteria > Bacteroidota > Bacteroidia > Flavobacteriales > Flavobacteriaceae > Marifrigoribacter. The sequence continues at coordinate 5,337 of JAHRWC010000081.1, read as the reverse complement.
TTCTGAAATCTTTTCGGAATTAATGAATAAATGGTTTTAATTTTTTTAAACATCTAGTTGATTTTAATCCAATAAAAAGGGATGTCCTTTGGTGTAAATAATCTCTCTAAGATACTTTTTTTAGGTGAATACAATACAGTAGCATCCTTAAAAGTATCTTTAGAATGATGGTAATAAAAACTACTCATTTCTGGGGCACTTAAACTTTTATAGTATTCTTTAGTTCGTTGTTTTGCAGCTTCAATTTTAGAGTTTTCATAAAAAGGGCTGTCTAAAATATGAATTTCACCTTGTGGCTTTAAAAATGATTTTAACACTAAAATAAGTTGTTCAATATCTTCAAAATACTGAACACTTGCATTCAATGTTACTATATCATATTTGTTTTCAAAAGCAGATGTTGACTCAAACAAATCTGCATAAATAAAACGTAAGTTTTCCTTTTTAAAAACTCGAGCAGCTTGTTCTAATTCCTCTTGATTTACATCAATTCCATCTACAATTGTGTGTTCTAATAAAGCTATTTTATTTGAAAACCATCCATTTCCACAGCCAATATCTAAAACACATATGCTACTTTTTTTATTTGCTAAATAGTTAATAAATCGTTTTGAAGATTTTTTTCGTAGTCGCCATTCAGTATAATTTTTATTATTCTTTAACGTAGTTGGTAGAAGTTCAACTTCTTTATCTGTAAGAATTCTTTCTTCTTTTACTCTTACTGAAAGGTAATTTGATGAAAAATTATCTTTTTTTTCAGAAAAGTATAAAACATCATTTATTATTTCATTAGGTTGTTTCATTTTCTATGAAGCAATTTTATAAAATTTCATAACCATTAGTGATAATATACTCTTGGTTTTTAGTTTAATTTTTTTTAAAAAAGAATCTGTTTTAAATGCTTCAACTTCATTGACAACTCTTCTTACGGCATAATCGTAATACTTTTTATTATAGGTTCTTTTAAAATCAATTTCCCTATCAGTTGAAGTTTCCCAATTAGGTTGAACGGTAATGTCTTTTTCAATTTCTGAATACAAAGATGTTCCTTTTATAGGATAAGCTATAGTAATGGTATAATGTGTAGGGTTCGACTTTTTTAGATGATCAATCGTTTGATTCACGTCTTTTTCATCTTCTCCGGGATAGCCTAACATAATAAATGTGCCAGTTTCTATGCCTAAATCATTAGCCTTATTTATAGTTTGCTGAACAGTTTCCACAGAAACACGACGATCCATGGCATCTATAATTTTTTGCGAACCACTCTCAGCGCCAATCCATATTCGGTAACAGCCAGATTCTTTTAAAAGCTTTAAAACTTCATCATTTAAACGTTCAGCTCTAGTAATACATTCATAAGAAATGGAAACTCCTTGTTCTTTAATTTCTGAATGAAATTCTTTAATCCATTTATGACTTACCGTAAACACATCATCCACAAACCAAACGGTATCTGGATTGTATCTTTTTTGAAGCATTATTAATTCTTCGACCACTTTTTTTGCTGGTCGTCTTCTATAACTTTGCCCATAAACAGCAGTACTGCACCATTTACAAGTATAAGGACATCCTCTTTGAGTACTGACTGTCATAGAACTTTTTCCATGATTGTCTTTCCATGTTTTTAAATACTTTTCTATAGAAATTTCTTCTCGGTTGGGTAATGGTAGATCACTTAAATCTTTCATTTTTATCCGCCCTGGAGTTTTTACAACCTGACCATTTTCATTAAAAGCGATCCCATTAACTTCACTTTTTTCAGTATTTGAAATAATAGCATTATAAAGCTCTGCCATGGTTTCTTCACCTTCACCAATAATTAAAAAATGGGCACCAGCTTTTAAATAATTGTCAATATTATAGGTGATGTCTGGTCCTCCTAAAACTATTTTCGGGAATCCATACTGAGCTTCAGATTTTAAAATTTTAATGAGTTTAATGACATTAACTTTTGTCATTAAATTAGTATAAAGCGCAATTACTTTAGGTTGAGTCTTTTCAATGAAAGCTAATTGTTCTTTTTGATTTGAAAAAGTAGAATCGAATAAGTGGTTTTCTATATTATTTGCTTTCAAATATCCCGAAACATAGAGCAAGCCTAAAGGAGGATAAGGTTTCATTATTTTAACCTCTTTAGGGTCTTCAAATAAATAATATGCATGGCTTAAAACTAGACTCATTTTTTCTGAAAGGATATAATATAATGATCGGCGAATTTAGACCAAAATGTTGAAGATAACCATTTTTCAAAGGAAATCAATAGTTTTAAAAATCTCTTTTTAGAGATAAAAAAAGGTTCTAAGTAAGAAGGAGGAATGCTAATGCCAATGGGTTTTAATAAACTCAGTGTGAATTTATTTTTGGTTAATGTTTTTAATTCTGAAGGATTGAAATACCATGTCGGTACATTTACATCATCAACATTAGCAACAACCTCTTGCTTACTTTTTCTACGGTTCATTTTTTTGAAATCACCTTTAATAAAAAAGTAAAATTGTTCCCATAAACAGTGTTTAGGCATGATTACAAAAACAAGTTTTCCATTATTTTTTAATAGGGTTTCAGAAACGTCTATAAATGTTTCTAATTGTTCTTTTGAAAGGCAATTTAAACCTCCAAAATTTGAAAATATGAGATCAAATGTTTCAGTAAATGTTTCAGAAGTAATCGTTGTAATATCTTGTTGTAGAAACGTTATCGAATCATTTTTTGATGTTGCTTCTGTAATCATTTCCGAAGAAATATCCGTAGCAATAACCTTGTGACCTTGGTTGGTTAAAAAAATAGCATCTTCTCCAGTACCACAATTCAGTTCAAGAATGGATAGTTTTTTTTTTGACTTAATCTCTTGTTTTAAATAATGATGTACTCTTTCTCGTTGCGCTTTACCTATGCTAGAATAGGTAAAAGTTGCATCGTAATTTTTTGCAGCCTTGTCGAAATCATTAGGCATGTGTGTTTTGCATTTTTTCTAAAGTAATACGATCTAAAATGGAACTTGGAAGATAATAAAAATAAGAAGCCATGGAACGTAATTTTAAAAACGATAAGGAAAAGGGATTCCTAAAGAAGTTTTTATAGTTAGCAATGGCTTGACTTTTTCTATATTCTTTATGAACGTAACGGTGCAGTTTTTTATAATATTTTGAATTGAAAGTCCCTTGAAACATCATGGCCAAATCATCTGAATCTGTCCAATTGGCTTTTAATTGCAAGTCGTCTTTTACTTTATCATAAAAAGGAGTTCCAGGTAATGGATATGAAACAGAGATGCCCAAATTATCAGGGAGTAATTCCTTGATCATTGCAACCGTTTTGTTAATGTCTTCTTTAGTTTCACCCAAATAACCAAACTGAATAAAAAAGGCAACTTTAATGTTTTTTTCTTTGAGTATTCTAGTGGCTTCATAAATTTGCTCTACTTGTGTGCCTTTATCCATGGCGTCTAAAATCTTTTGAGAACCACTTTCAGCACCTACCCAGACTTCGGTTAATCCACTTTCAGCTAAAGCATCAATATTGTCTTCTTTTAATAATAAATCGACTCTGCTTTGTATGTAATATGAAATGTTTAATTCAGCTTTTTTTAATTCAATATTAAACTCCTGAACCCAATTTGGCTTTAAACCAAAAATATCATCACACATCCAAAATTTATGTACCCCAAATGTTGAGTTTAAATGAGCAATATGTTTAGTGATATATGAAGGTGAATGTGAATTATAGCGATTGCCATAAATAGGCTTAGCACACCAATTACATTTATAAGGACATCCTCTTGTAGTTGCAATATTTAAAGTGAATTCATTATTGCCTTGTTTCCAAATATTTTTATATGATTGCATATCGACCAAATCCCAAGCAGGCATTGGAAATTCGTCTAAGTTTTTTAGAACAACTCTTTTTGCGTTTTTTTTGAAATCTTCATTTTCTTTATAAACAACACCTTGAATTGAAGCTACAGATTGATTGTTTTTGATTGCATAGATCAATTCTTTTAGAGAAATTTCACCTTCTCCTTGAATGATAAAATCAGCTCCCTTTTCTAAATATTTTTGAAAATGATCCGTACTGTCTGAACTACATACAATAACCTTACAACCGTATTTTTTACCTAAAGCAATCATTTCGAAAGCTGCTTCACGCATGGTGGTTAAACACATTTTTGTGAGGTAATTAAATCCATCGTCATATAAAACTAAAAAAGAAGGTTTCTTGTCCTTTAATTCAGATTCAATTGCATAAGGATCACTTCTTAAATTGGTATCGAATAAAGAAACTGAATATCCATTCTCCCTCATATATGAGGCAGCATATAGAGTTCCTAAGGGAGGATAAGGAGTTTTATTAGCCCATTGTTTTTTGTCAAGAGGATAATAATACGAATGTGAAAACAGAATATCAAGCATGTTCTTTGGGTAAGTAAATATTATAATTTTCTTGATATTCTACATACTTATTATTAAGGCGTTCTATTACCTGATTCTGAAAATTTAATGGATGATGTTTTGAAACATTTTTGGTCGATTTTAAAGCAATATTAAAATGACGATCTTCTAAGTTTTTAAATTTTATCTTCCATTTTTTATAAGTAATTCTTAAAAACAAAGAATCAATTACACTTCCAAGTTTAGTGTTCAATATTTTTTCAATTCCTTTTGTTAAAATAGGTTTTTGAACAGGATTTAAATTGACAATCCGTTCAGAAATATTTTTATTAGGTAAAAATGAATTTGCCCATTGATTCTTCTTATAAAACTCGTGAAAACTACCATTACCAAACATAGGTAACATTGTAACTAATTCAGTTGCAGTAAAGCGATTTTTTTCATCGATCTCTAAGGAATCTGAACTGATAAAATAGTTGACGCAAAAATATTTTTTTGAGTTAAGTAGAAATATTTTTTTATAAAGAATAAGTAAAGTTCTTGCAATCCAAAGCCTCTTAGGAGCAGTAATAATAAAGAAATCTATATCACCATCATCATCGTAATAACCTTTAGAAAGAGAACCAGAAATTCCGACTCCTTCTACATAAGGAAATTTTGAAATAAACTTAGAAACATTTGTTGCTTTTTGGTGTATTTCCTTTGCTCTTCGGTTTCCTTTAAGTCTTCTTTTAACTAACTCTTCATCGTTTTCACATAAATAAAAATCATCAATATTAAATATGATTTTATCTTTCACTAAAGCATCCAATTCTCTTTTAATTTGTGCTCTAGATTTTGCTTCAGAAAATGCATAAATTTCTTCTTGACAGTGAAGATGTTACTGCTCTCGATGAGGTAATATATCTGTCTCTTATACACATCTGACGCTGCCGACGACTAGTCG
>JAHRWC010000080.1 GCA_019090365.1 Flavobacteriaceae bacterium | reverse complement strand
TGAAAAAAATTATTTTCCTTTTAGTATTTAGCGCTACCTCACTAAGCTTTGCTAATACTGAAATTATTGAAATTGAGGGGGAATTTTTCCCAGCGAAAAGAAAAGTAGAACTAGGAACATCAGAATCTGATGCAGATATTTACATTAACGGAAAGCTAGTTGGTAAAGGATCAACAATAGTTACCGTAGCTTATAAAGACTGTGTTACAGTTATCGTAAAAAAGATTGGATTCTTAACAGAGCGTATTGAGTTTTGTAACAAAAAAGACATGACAAAACCGCCAAAAACATATTATATTGAAATGAAACGTGACGATGCTTATGATGCATCTATTCAGACCGATATTGCAAATATTGATATTGAATTAAAATGTAATAACATCGACAAGGATAAAGCTTGGAAACTTATTAATCAAATTGTTTTAACATATATCGATGTTATAGAAATGACAGACAAAGAAACAGGTTATTTACGTACTTCATGGTCTTTGAAAACATTTTTACAAAACACAATTAGAACTAGAATCATTGTTAAAGAATCATCTAGTGACCCATTAACTTTTAAAGTTAAATTAATAAGTGAATCTTCTAATTTACCTATGACAAGTGTTAAAAGTGATGAATTATACAAAGAATGGGATCGTGTATTACGTTCATATAGCGATGTAATCGGCGAATTTCAAGCGCGTATTAAATAAATCAAAACTTCTTATTCAGAATAAAAAAAATACCCATCATTGGGTATTTTTTTTTGTGTTTATATAACTAAATTTATACTATAAATAAGAAGATTGATTGTTATCAACTAACTACTCTCTTTATGTTTTGGTTTGAAAACCTTCTTTTAATTAAGAAGGTTTTTTTATTAAAAAAATAGTATAAATATCCCCATTACTGGTAATGTTTTAAATAGTGAATACACACTAATTTTATACAAACTTTAAAACCAATTATCATGAAAAAATTTTATGTGATTACAATCATTTTTCTATTGATTCTTTCAGCTTGTTCTAAAGATTCAAATACCCCTTTTGAGGAAGAACAACAAGATCTTCCACCAGGTGAAATAACCTATACAATAATCAACAATGGAAATGCTGGTGTTAACTCTGTAATTGACTCACAAGACAGTCAACCTTGGACGGTAGCTCAAGCAATCCCTTCAGTTCAAGGTGATTCTTATTCAAACAAATTACCAATTATCCTTTTTTTAGATGATAAAATTTTAATCTCATCTTTAACTAATAACATTGAAGTAACTGAAGATGGAACAGAATTAGGTGGAACTCTAAGTATAAACGAAGGCGCTAACGGCTATGCGATTTTAACCTTTACTCCTACTGTAAGTTTTAATAGTGGAACTACTGTAGTTTTCACTTTATTTGAAGGGGTTCAAGATGATGGAGGGAATAATTTCTTTAGTGGAAATTTCAGCCTTACATATAATACTTTAGCTTCTACAAATGGTGACTTTAATACGAATGGATCTTTTGAAAATAATACTGAAGGAGTTCAATTTTTAGGAGATGGAAATATACTAGAAGGAACTCAGGGCTGTGTTGAACCTTTATCAGGATCAAATATGGCTGGTATTACTAGTGGTAATAGTTTAATTTCAAATAATAATTCTATTGGAAATGCATCAAGTATTATGATTCTTGGTCCTGTTACAAGTGAATTTACAAATGTTTCTTTTAGTTATAATTTTCTTTCTACTGAATTTCAAGAATTTGTAGATAGCGAATTTGATGATTCTGTTATTGTCACTGCTGTAGGTCCAAATGGATCTCGCACTGTATTTTTAACTAGTGTAAATACTGTAGGAATTGATGGAAATACACAGTGTTTTGGTTTTCCAGGATTACCTGATGATGGTGATGATTACGCAGGAGCTACAGGTTGGAAAAATGAAACTATTGACATTAATCATATAGGGTCTCCAGCATTTTTAATTTTTACAATTACCGATGTTGCCGACACTATTTTTTCTTCAGCATTAACAGTTGACAATGTAAGCTTTGATTAAAATTCCATTTATAAAATGTTGTTTAATAAAAAAACCCTCTTTTAAGAAAGAGGGTTTTTTTATTTTGTTTAAAAAGTATATTAATTCTTAATAGGTAAGAATGTATAATCTTTCTTGTAAGCCATCATTTGCTCAGAAAATGTTTCTGGTTGTGTAATTGAGAAACTTTTAATTTCTTCACCTTCCATTTCAGGAACCATCACAGGGTTTACAAATCCACTATAAGGTGCAGATGTAAATTGCTTGTTACGCTCTAAGACCTCAGCATGTATTGCCTGATCAACTTTTACACCATAACCTTCTACAAGCGCTTCAACAGCAGCATAATCACCTTCAGATTTAATACGTTGTGATTCACGTAATAACTCTCCAAATAAAGCATGAAGCTTTTCGTAATCATTAATGTTGAAATACGTTTTACCGTCTCTAGTAATTTTTTCAATTACATTGTCTGCAGCACCTTTTTCAAAAGCCCAAGCTGAAACCCATTGTCTATTTACCATATGTGATTCTTCAACATCATCCCCTAATTCAAGACGAATTAACTGAGTCATTAAACCATTACGTATATAACCATCATAAGCAGCCATTCCAATACTTTTCCAATCATCAACTAATCCAAGTTCTTGTAACTTTGGATTGTATAAATAATAAAGACCAACTAAATCTGCTCTTCCTTCTTCTAAAGTAGACTTATATTTTTTAAGTGTCTCTTTAGTTTCACCAACTCCTGGGTTTATTTGACCAGAAGCATGACCAATTACTTCATGTAATGCAGTATGTAATTTATCTGCTAATTGTCCATATTTCTTCTCTAAATTATACTCTTCATCATCATTTACAAATTCTTTTAATCTTCCTGAAGAACCTGCATTGTTATATGAATGAATAATATTTCCTAATGAAACAGATTTACTACCAACAGTAGAACGTATCCAGTTTGCATTTGGTAAATTAACCCCAATTGGAGTACTTGGAGATGCATCACCAGCTTCACCAGCTACATTTACTACTTTATAAGTAACTCCTACTACATTTTTCTTTTTATGAGCATCCATTAAAGGTGAATTATCTTCAAACCATTGAGCGTTATCAGATAAAACAGCCATCTTTTGTGACATATCAAAATCTTTAACTTGTACGATAGTTTCATACGAACCTCTATAACCAACTGGGTCATTATATACTTCAATAAAACTATTAATATAATCTATATTTCCATCGGTTGCTGCAGTCCAAGCTACATTATAATCATCCCAAGTTTGAAGATCTCCTGTTTTATAATAGCTAATTAATAAACCTAAAGCATTTCCTTGCGCTTCATTTTCAGCTACACCTTGAGCTAATTCTAACCATTTTACTATTTCATCAATCGCTGAACCATATAATCCACCCGATTTATAAACTCGCTCTTTTAACTTTCCATTTTCTTTAACTAATTGAGAGTTTAAACCATAAGATAATGGCTTATCCGCATTTGGTGATGTCATTTTTTTATAAAAACCTTCAACATCAGCAGTAGTTACATCTGACCCATAAAAATTAACTGCAGATAATAATACATTATCAACCCCTTTAGATAAATTCACTTTTTTAGCATCTTTATCATTAAAAATAACATCGAAAGCTTCACCTTCAAGTGTAGCTCCTGAATCTGCTAATAATTGTTTCAAATAATCTGAAGAAAATTCAGGTTTCAATTTAGCGTTTGAATAATGATGATGAATTCCGTTAGAAAACCAAACTCTTTTCAAGTAGGTTTCAAAACTAGCCCAATCTGAAGAAGTTTTATCTCCTTTAAAATCTGAATATACTTTTTCTAAAGCAG
>JAHRWC010000079.1 GCA_019090365.1 Flavobacteriaceae bacterium | reverse complement strand
ATAATGTTGTTATTCTTTTCAGCAATTTATTTCTTTTTTAAAACAGCAAAAGCTTCCGAACAAAATAAGTTATGGGCAGGAATGGCTAAAGAAACGGCGCATCAAATTGGAACACCATTGTCTTCTTTAACAGGTTGGGCTGAAATTCTTAAAATTGAAAATGTAAATCCAGAATACATTGTTGAAATCGAAAAAGATATAGATCGATTACAAACCATTACAGAACGTTTCTCGAAAGTTGGATCGGTTCCATTAATGGAGAAAAGCGATGTTGTATTTGAAACTAAAAAAACGTTCGATTATTTAAAAAGTAGAACTTCAAAATTAATTGAGTTTGAATTGGACGTGCCAAATGATCCGTTGTTTGTGAAAATGAATCCTCAATTGTTTAGTTGGACTTTTGAGAATTTGGTAAAAAATGGAATTGATGCCATGAAAGGAAAAGGTAAGATTACCATTACCATTGAAACAAATCTGAAAAGCGTATTTATTAGAGTTTCTGATACTGGAAAAGGAATTCAGAAAAAGAACTTTTCTAAAATATTTGCACCTGGTTTTACGACTAAAAAAAGAGGCTGGGGATTAGGACTTTCACTTGCAAAACGTATTATAGAAGATTATCACAAGGGAAAAATCAAAGTGCTTAAAAGTGCTATAGATAAAGGAACAACGATTGAAATTAGCCTGAAATTACTTCCTTAATTAAAGATTTTTTTGAACAGCTTCCGCAAGGGATTTAAACTCATCATCTGTCAGCGAAACTTTATGAGAAAAAGTCATTTCCTTCATATTGTTTAAAGGAATAAGATGCACATGTACATGAGGAACTTCTAGTCCAATTACTGCCATCCCAACTCGTTTACAAGGAATAGTTTTTTCTAAAGCGATTCCTACTTTTCTTGAAAATTGCATTAATTTAAGATATAGTTCTTCTTCCATATCTAAAATTTTATCTACTTCTAATTTAGGAACACAAAGTGTATGTCCTTTAGCATTCGGATTGATATCAAAAAAAGCAATAAAATGTTCATCCTCTGCTATTTTATAGCAAGGAATTTCACCATTAATTATTTTTGTAAATATTGACGCCATGACTAATCTCTTGATATTTCTACAACTTCAAATTTCATAATACCATTTGGTACTTGAACTTCAGCTATTTCTCCAGCTTCTTTTCCTAAAAGACCTTTTCCGATAGGAGAATCAACAGATATTAAACCATTACTTAAATCTGATTCACTTTGAGCGACTAATTTATACACCATTTCCATTCCATTCACTGTATTTTTAATTTTTACAGTAGAATGGATTAATGCTTTTGAAGTATCTAATTGTGATTCATCTATAATTCTTGCATTCGAAACAACTTCCTCTAATTTTGAGATATGCATTTCTAACATTCCTTGCGCTTCTTTCGCAGCATCATATTCAGCATTCTCACTTAAGTCACCTTTGTCACGAGCTTCGCCAATAGCTTGAGAAGCTTTAGGACGCTCAACATCTTTTAACTGACTTAATTCATCTCTCAGTTTTTTTAATCCTTCTTCGGTATAATAAGATACTTTACTCATAATTAATCATTTATGTACTGTTAGGTACGGGGCATTTATAATTTTTTTCCTCATTACTAAGGAATAAAAAAATCCCATATACAACGGGATTTAGTTAAACAAAGATACTAAAAAATAGTTTTGTAGGAATCAAGTTGCTGTTTTTGTATATGTTATATTGCTGTTAATATTTAAATTACTTTCTTTTATAAAGGTTAATTAAAGTCATAATTATTAATTTTGAACGTTTAAATTATGTTATGAAAAAAATAGTAGTAGTATTATTAATGGGAATGTTTATTATTTCATGCAGTAGTAGCGATGATAATAACAATAACAATCCTTATTTATTAGATCCTTTAGTAAGTTTAAATCTAAATTTAAACCTTCCAGAATACAATGCATTAAAATTCCCTGGGAGTAGCATATTTATTACACAACAAGGAGTTAAAGGAATTGTTATTTACAATGTAAATAATGAAATCTATACTGCTTCTGAATTGAGTGATCCAAACCATACTCCAAGTGATTGTTCAAGTATGAGTATTACAGGAATTATCGCAACGTGTCCTTGTCCAGATGATGATCATGAATATGATATAGTTACTGGAAAACATAGAACAGATGAGACATTATACCCCATTCAGCAATATAGAATTGAACGAAATGGGGATAATATATTTGTTTCTAATTAAAATTTTATACTAGCGCCAACAAGAAAGTTTGTAGTTGCTTGTGGAAAATACCCAGCACCCTCTATGGTAGTTATCGTATCTGGTTCACTCCAGGTATCATCATAGGTAAAGAAATATCCATTCGACACATATTTTTCATTAAAGATATTATTGACCATCCCAGAAATAGCTATAGATTCAACAAAAGGAACCTTATCAAAGATATAAACTACGTTAATATCGTTTGTGAAATAACTGTCAAGTTTTGAGGTTTCACTATCTATATTCCCCATAAATTGTTCTCCAACAAATTTAGAAAGCCAATTTATTTGTAGGTTTTTAATAGGACTATATTCTAGGATATTACCAACTACAACTGAAGGTGAAAATGAAATATCTGTATTTCCTAAATTAACTAGTTCGCCATCTCTATTTGTAATGAAGTCTTCATTTTTATTCTGACTTACTGCTAAATTTGGTTTATAGGTTAAGTTTTTAAGCAAAGAAATTGAAGCGTCAATTTCAAGTCCAACGCGATAACTTTTTCCGCTAGTGGTTCTTATAGGAGCCCCAACATCATCTAAAGCACCGGTTAACACTAGCTGATCAGTATAATTCATGTAATACAAGTTGGTGTTCAGATGTACTTTTTGAGAATTAAATCTCCAGCCTAATTCAAAATCATCTAATTTTTCTGGAGTAGTTACACCGTTTTCAAAGTCATTTCTATTCGGTTCTTTATGAGCTTTCCCATACGATGCATAGAATTGATTTTTAGCATTCATTTTAAATGAAATTCCTGCTTTCGGATTAAAAAAGCTGTATTTTTCATCTACTTCTAGTGGATCTTTATCTGAAGTTAAACCTGAAGTGCTATAATCCACAAATCGTTCTTGTAGATCTCCATAAACACTCCATTCATTGTTGATTCTATACGTTGCTTTCGAAAAAATTGTGAACTCTCTTTTTTCACCATTTCCATCATAATAATGAGCTCCTTGTTGGGTTCCACCAGCAAATTGAGACCAGATAACTTCTCCAAAATGATCACCGTCATAATAACTATAAGATGAACCAGTTGTAATATCTAAGCTTTCATTTTTATAATTGATAGAAGTATTCATTACATAATAATCATTATCCAACCATCTTCTTCTAATTAAATCGGTAGTGTTGATTGTTTCTTCGCCAATTACGATAGGTTCAAAATTGTAAAAATCGAAGTCTTGGTCTTCTTTATATTGCTCAAAGTAACCTCTTCCATAAGTGTAATTTAAACCTAAGTTCGCACTCCAATTATTATTAAATTTCTGATTCCAATGAAACTGATAATGATCTTGCGAATAATGATCTACTTCATTGTCATGAAAACGTACCGTTCCATCTTCATCGGTATACATACCACCAGAATTATAAGTTCGATTGCTTTCTAAAGTTTCAGCATCAATACCATTCCAGGCTTGGTAGGTTTCTTCAACACCACCAAAGGCGATTGCCTTTATTAATGTTTTATCACTTTTATAGGCTGCCTGCAGGAAATACGATTTTAAATCTGATGAAGCTCTATCGATATATCCATCCGATTCAATTTTAGATAAACGACCAGCAATTTCAATATGATCTTTTAATAGTCCTGTGCTAAATTTAACAGTATGTTTACGTGTATTGTACGATCCAAATGAATTTGAAATCTCTCCAGAGGCCTCTTCTGAAATAGCATCAGTTAGAATATTTAAACTTGCTCCAAAAGAACTTGGACCATTCGTTGATGTTCCAACACCTCTTTGCAATTGTAGACTTTCAATTGAAGAAGTAAAATCGGGTAAATTTACAAGAAAAGATCCTTGACTTTCTGAATCATTAAAGGGTATACCATTTAAGGTAATATTTACTCTAGAAGCATCACTTCCTCTTACCCTAAATCCTGTATAACCTACACCAGCACCAGCATCGGAGGTAGTTACAACAGAAGGTAAATAATTGATTAAAATTGGAATATCCTGTCCTAGATTCCTTTTTGCTAAATTCTCTTTGTCTAAGTTAGAGTGTGTTATTGGAGAATCAGCATTTACACGAACTGCTTTAATGAGTACTTCCTCAAGTTTTTCAACATTGGTAGTATCCACAACAGGTTCTTGAGCTAACATAAAAGCTGAAAGACTCAGTGTTGTCACTAAACATAATAATTTTTTCATCCGTACTAATTTTTCTACGAATAAAAGAGGTAATATTCTTTACATTAAATTTCTAAAATCCCTAAACAGCATTATCTGTTCTAGGTTCATTGGGTATGATCTCAGCCGATATAGGCACCCCTTTTTTGAGAACGGTACAAAGGTATATTAGAAATTATTAATAGTCTAATCTATTTTAGGATTTTTTCTATTGGCTTTTTTTAAAGCCTGATTTCGTTTTGAAGTAAGACGTTTTTCAATCGAACCTTTTGAAGGTTTAGTTTTTCTACGGGGTTTTGATTTTACGAGGCTTTGTTCTAATAGGTCAATAAGTCTTTTGATAACAATCGCTTTGTTTTTGTGTTGACTTCTAGTTTTTCCACTTTGTAGAATGATATTTCCTTCAGAAGTTATTCTATTTTTTAACT
>JAHRWC010000078.1 GCA_019090365.1 Flavobacteriaceae bacterium | reverse complement strand
TTCAGCTGTAGGCCACGCATAGTTTAAATCTGCTCCAATGTGTTTAGAATTCATTACATCATAAGCTCCACCATATGCTTTCGAGTAATTACAGTTACTCTAGGTACCGTTGCTTCACTCAATGCATATAATAATTTAGCTCCATGAACAATGATTCCATTCCACTCTTGATCTGTTCCTGGTAAGAATCCAGGTACATCTACTAAAACTAATAATGGAATATTGAAGCAATCACAGAAACGTGTAAAACGTGCTGCTTTCTTCGAACTATTTACATATAGCACACCTGCTAAATACATGGGTTGATTAGCTACAATACCAACACTACGCCCACCAAGTCTAGCAAAACCTACAATAATATTTTCAGCATGATCTTTATGAATTTCAAAGAACGAATCTTCGTCTATAATTCCATTAATCACATTATGCATGTCGTATGGTTGACTTGCATTTTCAGGAACGATGTCTTTTAAAACATCACGAATTTCGTCTTTTATTTCGAACGGAATCTCTTTCGCTGTTTCTCTATTATTTTGAGGTAAATAACTCAACAATCTTTTTACATCTTCTAAACATTCTATATCATTTGCAGAAGTACCATGAGCTACACCCGATTTAACAGCATGTGTACTTGCTCCACCTAATTCTTCTGAAGTAACTTCTTCATTAGTTACTGTTTTAACCACATTTGGTCCTGTAACAAACATATAACTAGTATCTTCTACCATCATGGTAAAATCGGTCATCGCTGGAGAATACACTGCACCTCCGGCACAAGGGCCCATAATAGCTGAAATTTGTGGAATCACTCCTGAAGCTTGTACATTTCTGTAAAAAATATCTGCATAACCTCCTAATGATCTTACACCTTCTTGGATTCTTGCTCCACCAGAGTCATTTAATCCGATAATAGGTGCTCCCACTTTCATTGCCATGTCCATAACTTTACAAATTTTCTCGGCATGCGTTTCAGAAAGAGCTCCACCAAATACTGTAAAATCTTGTGCATAAACATAAATTAAGCGACCGTTAATCGTTCCAAAACCGGTTACGACACCATCACCATAATATTGTTCTTTTTCCATCCCAAAATCAGTAGTACGATGGGTTACTAATATTCCTATTTCTTCGAAAGAGTTTTCATCTAAAAGGTAATGAATACGTTCTCTAGCTGTTAACTTTTTCTTTTGATGTTGTTTATCTATACGGCGTTGTCCACCTCCTAAATAAGCTAACTCTTTTTTATCGTTAAGTACTTTTATCTTTGAATCCATCTCTTATTGTATTGGTAGTCTAAGTATTTTTTGATCTTCTATATATTGTTTTACAGCAATCATTGCTGCAATTTTAGCTTCTTCAATAAAAGTAGCTTCAAGATCTTCAGGTGTATAATAATCTTTTACAAAATGTGTATTAAAGTTTCCTGAACGGAATGACTCATGTTTACAAACAAAAGTTCCAAAAGGTAAAGTGGTTTGTACTCCTTCAACTTTATAATCGTCTATAGCATTAATCATTAATTGAATCGCTTCCTCTCTTGATTTTCCGTAGGTAATCAGTTTTGATAACATTGGATCGTAATAGATTGGAATGTCAGTACCCTCTTCGAAACCATTATCAACTCTTATCCCCTTACCTACTGGTAATTGATACGTATCTAAATGACCTACACTCGGCAAGAAGTTATTTAAAGGATCTTCTGCATATACTCTCAATTCAAGTGCATGACCTGTTATTGTTAGCTCTTCTTGTTTTATATTAAGTTCTTCACCTCTAGCAATCTGAATTTGTAATTCAACCAAATCTAATCCAGTGATTAATTCGGTTACTGGATGCTCTACTTGTAAACGAGTATTCATTTCAAGGAAGTAGAAATTATGTTGATCATCTAATAAAAATTCAACTGTTCCAGCTCCTACATAGTCACATGATTTAGCTACCATTACAGCTGCTTTACCCATTTTATCTCTAAGTTCTGGGCTTAATACTGAAGAAGGAGCTTCCTCTAATACTTTTTGGTGACGACGTTGGATACTACATTCACGTTCAAATAAATGAATTACATTTCCGTGCTTGTCTGCCATAATCTGAATCTCGATATGTCGTGGAGAGGTTACATATTTTTCAATAAAAACTGAACCGTCACCAAATGCAGAAGTTGCTTCACCAATTGCAAGGCTCATTTGAGACTCTAAATCACTTTCCTTCTCTACAACACGCATTCCTTTTCCACCACCACCAGCAGATGCTTTTATTAAAATAGGAAAACCTATTTCTTTGGCAATTACTTTGGCTTTTTCAACATCGGTAATAGCTTTATCAATTCCAGGAACCATTGGAATGTCATACTTTTTCACCGCATCTTTTGCTTCTAATTTAGAACCCATAATACGGATTGCTTTAGAACCAGGACCGATAAAAATCATATTGTTTTGTTCAACTTCTTCAGCAAAATCGGCATTTTCACTTAAAAAACCATATCCTGGATGAATCCCATCCACGTCCATTTCTTTAGCTAATTTTATGATTTTAGAACCTAATAAATACGATTCATTTGAGGGTGCTCCACCTATACAAATGGCTTCATCCGCGTAACGAACATGAAGTGCATTTCTATCGGCTGTAGAATATACAGCAACTGTTTTTATCCCCATTTTTTTTGCCGATTTCATAACACGAATGGCAATTTCTCCTCTATTTGCAACGAGTATTTTTTTCATAGTATACTGTTTGTTAAGCTTCAAATTCAATTAATAATTGTCCTTTTTCAATCGCATCATCTTTCTTTACATGAACCGATTTAATAATTCCATCTCTGGAAGAAGTAAAGTTGTTCTCCATTTTCATTGCACTTAAAATCAATAAAGAATCTCCTTCTTTAACTTCTTGTCCAGGTTCTACATTAATTTCTAAGATTAATCCTGGCATTGGAGCTTTAAGATTGTTCAACTGTTTAGCGTTTCCTAAAGAGAATCCCATTTCTTTTATGAGTGCATCTAAATCGTCTGTAATGACCACATTATATTTAGATTTTTTCACTCTTATTTCATATTCTCTATTTTGAAAATCGCCTTTCAAAATTTTAGCTTTAAAAGGCAAATTGTCTTTTAAAACGTGTAAATGTGAAGTATTTGTTGGTTTAATGTCCAAGGAATTTAAGTCTTCTGCACTGAACTCAAAATTGTATTTTTTGTTAACAGAAGCTTTATACGAATTGCTCATATATAGTTATTTTTAAAGAAGTGTAAAGATACTCTATTTTATTAATTCGTATTAATGACATTGGTCAGTTAAATTGAAATAAAGTGTTATAATTATTAAAATATTCAAGTGAACTTTTATGCCTCTAAAAAAAACAATATCTTTAAAAAATGTGTTTTGAATCCTCATTAATAAAGAAGAAAAGGCTGATTGAAGAATTTTTCAAGGCCAACTTTACGCCTAGTTATTACTACGAACCCTATTTTCATGTGTCTGGTTTTCAATATCCTGAATTA
This sequence comes from Flavobacteriaceae bacterium, assembly GCA_019090365.1. Lineage (GTDB taxonomy): Bacteria > Bacteroidota > Bacteroidia > Flavobacteriales > Flavobacteriaceae > Marifrigoribacter. Next base: position 1,140 of record JAHRWC010000078.1, on the reverse strand, counting down.
CAAATTATAAAAATGGATGATCCTTTCACTATTCATCCAGCAACTTGGGGATTAATTCCTTCGTGGGGAGAAAAGGATATCGCTTCTTTCAGAAAAAAATACAACACATTAAATGCTAAAAGTGAAACATTATTGCAATCGAATATGTATCAAAATAGTGCAAGAGAACATCGTTGTTTGATTATTGCAGATGGTTTTTTTGAACCGCATCAAATCAATAATGTATCGTATCCTTATTATTGTTTTATTCCTTCTGAAAAGTTTGAAGATGGAAAAGATGTATTCGCTTACACAGGAATTTATTCTGAACTTGAAGACGGAACTTTTAGTTGTTCGATATTAACAACTGAAGCAAATGAATTCTTTGCTGAAATTCATAATAAGAAAAAAAGAATGCCTTTAATTATAGATGATTCTTTTATGAAAGATTGGTTACAAATAGATTTGACTGATTCGCAAATTGATGAAGTTCTAAACTCCTGTTATACTCAGAAGAAATTCGATGCTTATCAAGTGAGTAGGAATCTATACAAACGAGGAGTGTCTCATAATCATCCAGGAATATTAACAAAAGTAGAACGGAATACTTTGTTTTAATTAAATAGATGCTCACAATAATCAAGATTCTTTATGTATCTTCGATAAAGACTATGGTCTGACCATAATTTAAATATCACTAATTACTTTTCAATGAATAATCATCAAGATAAAATTGCTCAACTTAATGCACGACTTGATGCGTTATTAAAAAGGCAAGAGTATTTTTCGAAAGAAATATTAGAGTTAAAAGAAGATATTTTCAAGCTCAATAATCCAACTATTGAAACTGAACAATTTGCCCCTGATGTAAATCAACCATTTACAGAAATAATCCAAAAAGAAGATGTACCATTTGTAGAATCTGAAGCAACAGAAACTCAAAATGAAGTAATTGAAGCTCCTAAAAAAGAAGAATGGAATATTCCTAAAAAGCAACCAAAAAAACCCAAGAGTAAATCGGATTTAGAAAAGTTTATTGGTGAAAATTTAATCAATAAAATTGGTATTATAATTACCATCATTGGTGTTGCAATTGGAACAAAATATTCGATAGAAAATGATTTAATAAGCCCCTTAACAAGAATTATATTAGGGTATTTA
>JAHRWC010000077.1 GCA_019090365.1 Flavobacteriaceae bacterium | reverse complement strand
CTTCAATAGAATCAATCTCCATAATTTTTTTCCCAGAAACAGAATAAATTATAACAGATTCAATTTCATAATGTTCAGAAGCAATAAATAATTGGTCTGAAACAGGATTTGGATACAGTTTAAATGAAGCCAACTCGTTTTCATTTAAAGAAAGCTCTACAGGTACATTTTGAAAAATCAATTCATATCCTGGAGTAAATTCTAAAATAAAATATTGCTCATCACCTGTTCCACCTACAGTATATAGTACATCTGCATTTACTCCAAAATAAGAGTAAAACTGATTTTCAAACTCATTGTGCGAATCAAAATCACAGAGTGAAAGCGTCGCATCAAAATTATGAATTGTAAAAAAATCACCTGATTCATGATGCATGAATTCACCCATATATAAACCACAAGCTGCATCACCTGTAAATGATAAATCTTCACTGACTACCATGTTTGGGCTTATAGGCGGAAAAATATTTGCAACCAAAGTACTTTCACCATTTTCAACAGTCATTTCAGATAAATACCACGTATTATATACTTGTGGATCTGGACCTGGCACAAAAGGTTCGCAAGACACCCATCCATATTGTGTTAACTGTCCCACATCTAGGATTGATATCAATATTGATTGACCTGTAGATGTGTCTACTATTCTAAATTCAGGATCAAAAACAATGTTATTAAAGGCCATTAAATATACCTCTCCAGTTGGTGGATACCAATACATTCCTTGTCCAAAATTGGCATCAAAGCCTATAGGTCCAATTACTGATGCTGCTCCTGTATTTAAATTAATTGAATATAAATTATCATCTAAAAGATCTAACATAAATGCGCCTCCTCCGCCATTAATAGCTAATGCTGCAGGAATTCCTGATAATCCTGTGGAACCAACCAATGTTGCAGTTACATTTGTAGTATCAATTGTGTATAAATTGTTATCTAATGAAATAGCATATAGTACTCCCGATGCATGACTATATTCTGCCCCCATCCAATCCCCTGGTATATTCCCTAAAAGCGTATAAGTTCCAGTAGTTAAATTAACATGATACAAATCATCATTATTTTGAAAAACGTAAGCAGAATTTGGGTCATTAGGGTCAACTGCACCTGCATGCTCAAATGCGCCAGCACTTCCAATTAATTCAAAATCACCTACAGGATTACCAATAAAACGATATAACTCACCTAAACCACTTAGCGTAGATCCAGAGGTATACGATTTAGTTGGTAGTATTGCTCTCAAATCTGAAGTAGGTATTTCTTCAATGTTCCCTTTTTGATTGTTAAAATGATTTTTTAATATTACAAGTTCTTCCGAAGTAAAGTATTCTGAAATACTTCCAGGGATTGTTCCTAGGTTATCTAATCTTGTAGTTAATTCATCAATATTAGTTGAAGAATTTTCTTGCGAAAAAATTGATCCAATAGAACAAAGCAATAACATTACAAAAAGTAGTGTTTTTTTCATAGTATTTTTTTTTATAAAAGGGAGCTATCTCAAATATACGAATCTATCTGCAAAATACCTATATTTGTTAGAACTGATGAATCCCCAAAATCATGAGCGAATTCTGGCTTTATTTAAAACTGGGTTTAACCCACGTACTCGATACACAAGCATATGACCATGTTTTGTTTATTATCGTATTAGTTGCTGCTTATAATTTTTCAAACTGGAAACGATTATTAGGTTTGGTGTCATTATTCACCTTAGGGCATACTATTTCATTATTATTAGCTAGCTTTAATATCGTTACAGTTTCAAGTTCAGTGATAGAGTTATTAATACCTATTACCATATTAATAACGGCACTCTTTAATATTTTTGCAGCTCGAAAAAGCAATCATTCAGAAAAAATAGGGCTCCTTTTTATCTTAACATTTTTCTTTGGTTTAATACATGGATTTGGTTTTGCGACCTATTTTAATATGATCAAAGATGATAATACAATTCTACCTTTACTTGAATTTGCATTAGGAATAGAAATTGCACAAATTATTGTTGTTATTGTCGTGCTCATTGCGAGTTTTATTTTTCAATCGTTTCTGCGATTTAATAAAAGAGATTGGATTCTTATTGTTTCTTCAATCGTAATTGGAATGGTTATCCCGATGCTGATGGAAAATTGGCCTTCTTAATTTTTTCAGAAGAAACCAACAACATTTATATAATATTTAACGCCCTAACGTTTTGTTTGCAGACAAGTTCCGCTTAAATTCGCTATATACTTTTATTATCAATGGCAGACAAAAAACAACTAAAATACGATATCGCATATTTAAGAATGGCGATGGAATGGAGTAAACTTTCTTATTGTGAACGTAAGCAAGTAGGTGCATTGATAGTTAAAGACAAAATGATTATTAGCGATGGATATAATGGTACTCCATCTGGGTTTCAGAATATTTGTGAAGATGAAGAAGGATACACAAAATGGTATGTTTTACATGCAGAAGCCAATGCTATTTTAAAAGTAGCTTCTTCAACACAAGCCTGTAAAGGTGCTACCTTGTATATTACAATGTCTCCTTGTCAAGGATGTAGCAAACTAATACATCAAGCAGGGATTACTCGCTTGGTATATTATGATGAATATAAAGATACTTCTGGAGTACGATTTTTAGAAAAAGCAGGAGTTGAAATTTCACATATTAAAGATTTAGAAGAATAGAATGGGTTTTCAGAAAAAATATATTCCACTTTTATTAGGCGTAGCAATTGCTGCTGGAGTTTTTATTGGATCTAAACTAAATTTTAACGATAAAAGCGATAAAATTTTCGCAACAAATTCAAAAAAAGACAAACTCAACAGACTCATCGATTATATTGATTACGAATATGTTGATGATGTAAATACAGATAGTATTGTCGACGTTACAGTAAACGGTATTTTAGAAAACCTTGATCCTCATTCGG
>JAHRWC010000076.1 GCA_019090365.1 Flavobacteriaceae bacterium | reverse complement strand
GGGACATCATATATTCATTATCCAATTCAATTTCAAACCCTGTATCTTGATCTGTTACAGTATATTTTTTTCTGCAATTTTGTTTACAAGCGCCTCTATTTGCTGAAGAGTTATGTGAATGTAGGCTCAAATAACACTTTCCTGAAACAGCCATGCATAAAGCTCCATGACCAAAGATTTCAACCTCAACTAAATTTCCAGAAGGTCCTTTTATTTGCTCTTTCTCTATTTGATCGGTAATCATTTTTACTTGACGTAGACTCAATTCTCTACTCATTACCATCGTATCAGCAAACAAGGCATAAAACTTAACCGTTTCAATATTGGTGATGTTTATTTGAGTTGAAATATGGATTTCCATATCAATTTGTCTCGCATATGAAATCACTGCTTGATCCATTGCAATTACTGCTGTAACATTAGCAGATTTTGCTGCATCTAATAAGGTTTTTATAATCGAAAGATCATGATCGTAAATGATCGTATTTAAAGTAAGGTAGGTACGAACATTCTTAGCTTCACATCTTTTCACAATTTCAGTTAAATCTTCTATAGTAAAATTTATACTAGCACGAGCACGCATATTTAATTGATCTACACCAAAATATACTGAATCAGCTCCATTAGTAATCGCTGCCTGAAGAGATTCAAAATTCCCTGCTGGAGCCATTAATTCTATTTTCCCAGATGTTGTCATTCTTAATTATAAAATTTTTGCAAATATAACAATGTGAGCCATTTAAATAATTCAAAATAACAATTATCTATTCATTTTTTCAGGTATGTTCATCTATTAAATATGACAATTATCATAAATTAATGTTAATGTTATTTCTACATTTGCCTTCTATAAAAGACATAATAGTCTTTATATAGTAACTAAAAAAACCAATTATATGTTATCTAAAAAACAAGCAAGAGCCTTTTTTCTAGGAGGAACATTGGTTACATTCCTAATTTTCATAGGATTAACCATCTTTTCATTCAGTGAAGGACAGGATCAATCGAACTACGGAGACATTACTGAAGAAGTTGTTCGTGGTAAAGAATTATGGGAACAAAATAACTGTATGGGTTGCCATACCCTTCTTGGTGAAGGTGCTTATTATGCTCCAGAACTTACTAAAGTACTAGACAGAAGAGGAGAAGGTTATGTAAAGGCCTTATTAATGACCCCTAATCCTTGGGAACCAAATGGAAGAAAAATGGTTGCCTATGGATTCTCTGATGATGAAGCAAATGATCTAATTGCATTTTTCGAATGGATCTCAAAAATTGACTTAAACGGGTTCGATACTGTCGTATCGCCATTAGCTAAAGATAAAAACTAAATCAACTTACTATGAAATATAAATCACAAAAAGTAGCCTATTGGTTTTTTGCATTATCAATGCTACTGTTAGTATTACAAATAACCTACGGGTTTATTATGGGTTTTGCCCGTATTGGATTTGATGGCTTACATGAATTTATTCCATTTAACACTGCAAGAGCGGTTCATACTAATCTACTAGTCGTTTGGCTTTTATCTGGTTTTATGGGTGCTGCGTATTATATTATTCCTGAAGAAGCACAAAGAGAACTGGTTAATGTGAAATTAGCTTATGTTCAATTAATTTCACTTGCTTTAGTTGGAGTTGCTGCCGTAATTGGATATCACTTTAACTGGTGGGAAGGACGTAAATTTTTAGAAATTCCAAGACAATTAGATTACTTAGTTGTTGTTAATGTACTACTATTCTTGGGGCTCATTATAGCCACACTATATAAAGGTAAAAGAAAAACTACTACTGCATTAGTCTTAACAATGGGACTCTTATTTGCAGCTTTACTTTACTTACCAGGTATGCTTCCTTTTGACAGTCAAGTAATGGACTCATTTTTTAGATGGTGGGTTGTTCATTTATGGGTAGAAGGTGTATGGGAATTAATTATGGGAGGTATCTTATCTTTCTTATTAATCAAATTAACAGGTGTTGATAGAGAAGTTATTGAAAAATGGCTTTATGTAATTGTTGGACTTACTTTCTTATCTGGAGTATTAGGAACTGGACATCACTACTATTACATTGGTGTAAATAAAATTTGGTTAATCGTAGGTGGAATCTTTTCTGCACTAGAACCTTTAGCTTTCTTAGCAATGGCATTATTTGCTGTGAACATGTATAGAAAAGGTGAGAAAAAACACCCAAATAAAATCGCTCTATTCTGGACTTTAGGTTCTGCAATTGTTTCATTTGTAGGAGCAGGGTTATTAGGATTTGCTCACACATTACCACAAACAAATTTATATACTCATGGTACGCTAGTTACAGCAATGCATGGACATTTAGCTTTCTGGGGAGCTTATGCGATGATCGTATTTGCAATAATCAGTTATGCGTTACCTAACCTAACAGGAAGAAAATTATATGATGGTGCTAGAGGACGCGCTGCATTTTGGATGTCAAATATCGGAATGGTTGGTATGACTGTTGCCTTTGGTGTTGCAGGTGTGGTACAAGTATACCTTGAACGTAAATTGAAAATGGATTTTATGGAAGTACAAAATGAAATAAGTATCCATTTCGTAGTACTAATTCTATGTGCTTCCTTATTTACCGCTGGTGTAGTTCTATATATCATAGACTTCATAAAATATGGTAAACCAAGTGATGAAGCTTTAGAAATTTCAGAAGATTAAATAACATTCAACCAATAATATTTAAAAACATGAAAACATT
>JAHRWC010000075.1 GCA_019090365.1 Flavobacteriaceae bacterium | reverse complement strand
GTTTTAAAAAAGTGTCGCTATTAAAGGATGGTACTATTCATAAAGATTATCCTGAAATTTATTTTGATTTTAATGCGGTTGCAAAAGGCTACGGAATTGATTGTATTGCTGACTATTTGGATAGTTTACATATTAAAGATTACATTATAGAATTAGGTGGCGAATTGGTTGCTAAAGGACTTCATCTCGAAAAAAATAAACCTTGGGTTGTCGGTATTGAGGCAATAGAATCAGACCTTGAAAATAGAAGTTATGAGGCAAAGTTGAAATTGGAAAATCAAGCAATGGCTTCTTCAGGAAATTATAGAAAATATAGGATTGATCCTGTAACTGGTAAAAAATATGTACATACACTAAATCCTATTACTGGTTCTGCTGAGAAAAGTGATGTTACAAGCGCTAGTGTAATAGCTTCTACTTGTGGTTTTGCAGATGCATATGCAACTGCTTTTATGGCTTTAGGACTAGAAAAATCGAAAAAATTATTAGCAACGCTTGATGGAATTGAGGCGTATTTAACGTATAATGATTCATTAAACAAACAACAAGTTTATATAACGGAAGGATTTAAAAAACAGTTGCTAGATTAGTTTTTTACAAACAGGAATTATTTCACCTTTTGCCAAACAGTATTTCTTTATTTTTTCTTCGGAAAGAGTAGCGGTGTAATCTTCTTCAGTAACTGTAAATCCTATGTTTCGAAGCTTTTCAAAATAATCACGACCATACACACGTACATGATCGTATTGTCCAAATATTTTGGTGCGTTCTTTTTGATCGGTAATTGTATCATCTTCAAAAGTAACTTCTCTTGAAAGGTCCTGAGGAATTTGAAAGATGCCAATTCCGTTTGGGGCCAACACACGATATAATTCTTGCATAGCTTTAGTATCATCTGGAATATGTTCTAACACATGATTACAAAAGATAAAATCATAACTGTTATCATCAAAAGGAAGGTTGCAAATGTCTGCTTTTACATCTGCTAAAGGTGAATTTAAATCGGTTGTTGTATATTCTATGTTCTTCATTTTCCTGAATCTTTTGTAAAAAGATTGTTCAGGAGCAAAATGCAACACGCGATGTTTTTCAGAAAAAAAAGAAGTTTCATTTTTAAGGTATAACCAAAATAAACGATGGCGTTCAAGGGATAAAGTACTTGGAGAAAGCACATTTTCTCTTACTGAAGCATAACCATAAGGCAAAAATTTTCTGAAAGATTTTCCATCGATTGGATCTGTGAAATTTGTTCCTTTTAAAAATAAAGCAATAAGAGGGCGAACCCAATAACTAACTCTAATTAAAATTGGTCGAGGAATTAAATTCAGAAAAAATTTAAAGAGTTTTTGCATTATTATAAAATCAGCCTTTTTTCTCTAAACTCATTTTCTTCATCACTTGTAATACCTAATGCATCATAGATATATGCAAAGGTGGAAAGCAATTCTGGTTTTCCATTGACAATAGCAACATCATGCTCAAAGTGAGCACTTGGCTTTCTGTCGCGAGTTAAAATTGTCCAACCATCAGAAAGTTGCTCGATGCGTTTTGTTCCTAAATTAATCATAGGTTCAATAGCAACAGTCATTCCTTCAATGAATTTTTTACCATATCCTCTTCTTCCATAATTTGGCATTTCTGGATCTTCATGCATCGTTTTCCCTAAACCATGTCCTACCAATTCTCTAACAACTCCGTAACCATGTTTTTCGCAATATTTTTGAATTGCATTTCCAACATCACCTACACGATTTCCAACTTTAAGTTCACGAATACCTACGTATAAGGATTCTTTTGTGACTTTTAATAGCTTTTCAACTTCAGGAGCAATTTCACCTATTGCAAATGTATAAGCATGATCTCCGTAATATTCATTTTTTATAGCACCGCAATCAATCGAAATAATATCACCCTCTTCTAAAGGAGTGTCATTAGGAATTCCATGAACCACTTGAGCATTTGGGCTCATGCATAATGTATTTGGAAAATCATATAAACCTAGAAACCCAGGTATTGCACCATGATCTCTTATAAACTCTTCAGCAAGTTTGTCTAGTTGTAAAGTTGTAACACCTGGTTTTACTTCAGGTGCTAACATTCCTAATGTTTTTGAAACAACTAATGCACTCTCGCGCATTAACTCAATTTCTTCTCTAGATTTTACTATAATCATATTATTCTTTTAAAAAAGATAGCCAACTTTTTTTAGCTTTCTTAGTTTGTTTCTTAATTGGTTTTTTCTCTCCAATTAGTTTAATATATATTTCTCCCCATTCTACTAATCCGCCAATATTTCTATCATCAATGAATAAATCTGCATTTACTTTTCTGCTGTATTTATCATCATATTCTTCTTCAGGATAGCTTCTATTAATTGCATAAAATGTTATGCCATTTTTTTTGCAAAAATCAACGGCTTCATCTAAAGCTTTTCCACTTCTAACAGTCCATAAAATTAATCTATGTCCTTTCTCTTGAAGTTTTTTTAATGTTTCAAATGCAAAGAGTTTTGGTTTTCCAATCTTTGGATAATTATCATCCACGATGGTACCATCAAAATCTACCGCAATCATTAAAGATTCATTTGTCATTCTTCAGAAATAAGAAGCTAAATTACAAAGAATATTAGCTCCAAATAAATAATTACTCAGCGTAAGCGTGTTTGTAATCTTCGCCACTTAAAATTGCTAATAAATCTTCTTCTAATGTATCGATAGTGGATTCAACAATACGTCCAATTTCTTTTTCATTTTTTAGAACTATTATAGTTGGAACATACTCTATGTTTTGTCCTTTCTCTAAGTGATTAGGTGTGTCTTTATCTCTTGAAACGGCAATGATTTCGAATTGAGTCATATCAAAATCGATAGCTTCTAACACTTTGTATAACCTTGGAGTTTCTCTCTGACTATCTTCACACCAAGTACCCATAAATACTTTTAAGGAAGTATTTTCTAATAATGGTTTAATAGAATCAGTAACAACTTCATTTATGATATAAGCAGAAAATTCAGTGTTATACCATGAAGAGAAAGGTTCTTGATTAAATCCTTTTTTGCTAATTTTTCCAATTAACATGTCTTCATCTTCAACAGTGTCTTTCATTACTTTATTAAGAGTAATTTCTTCAATTACTTCATTTTTTGTTTCTGAAACTGTTTCTTTTTTATTGCAGTTACAGCTAATGATGATTAGACTGAATATAAGAAGTATTAGATTTTTCATAGTTTATTTTATTAAAGATTCTTGAGTCATTACTTCAGGTTGTTGGATTCCTAAAATATCCAAAACCGTTGGAGCAACATCTCCAAGAATACCGTTTTTAATTGTTTTATAATCTGGGTCTATTAATATAACTGGAACAGGATTTGTAGTGTGTGCTGTGTTGGGAGATCCATCAGGATTCTTCATCGTTTCACAATTTCCATGATCTGCAAGTAATATAGTTGCATAATTATTTTTAAGCGTAGCATTAATAATTTCTTCTACACAAGCATCTATTGTTTCACAAGCTTTTACAGCAGCATCCATAATTCCTGTATGCCCTACCATATCTGTATTTGCAAAATTTAAACAGATAAAATCAGCAGATTGATTATTAATTTCTGGAAGAATTTTATCTCTAACTTCTAAAGCACTCATCTGTGGTTTTAGATCGTATGTTGCTACTTTAGGTGATGGGCAAAGTAATCTGTTTTCGCCTTCAAAAGGAGTTTCTCTTCCACCAGAAAAGAAAAATGTTACGTGAGGATACTTTTCGGTTTCGGCAATACGGATTTGCTTCTTGTTATTTTTTTCTAAAACTTCACCTAAAGTATTCTCAAGATTATCTTTTTTATAAACTACTTGAATTCCTTTATATGAATCATCATAATTGGTCAAAGTAACATAATGAAGCGGTATCGTTTTCATATCAAAATCTGCATAATTTTGCTGAGTTAAGACTTCAGTTAATTGACGTCCTCTGTCTGTTCTGAAATTAAAAAAGATTACAACATCATCTTTTTCGATAGTAGCTACAGGTTGATTGTTTTCAGTCATTACAATAGGTTCAAGAAATTCATCTGTTATTCCTTCAGCATAACTGTCTTCTATACTTTTCACAGCATTATTAGATGTATTTCCTTTTCCGAAGACCAATAAATCATAGGCTTTTTTTACACGTTCCCATCGTTTATCACGATCCATTGCAAAATATCTTCCAATAACTGAAGCTAATTTTCCAGTGGTCTCACTCAAATGATTTTCTAATTCTTTAATAAATCTTACTCCAGATTTAGGATCAACATCACGACCGTCTGTAAAAGCATGAACAAATACATTTGATACTCCTGCATCGTTTGCTGCAGTAACCAATCCTTTTACATGGTTGATATGTGAATGAACACCACCATTAGAAACCAATCCTAAGAAATGAACTTTCTTATTATTATGTTTAGCATAATTAAATGCTTCCTGTAACACAGGTTCTTTTGAGAGTGTATTATTTTTGACAGCTAAATTTATTTTTACTAGATCTTGGTATACAATTCTTCCAGCACCCAAATTCATATGACCTACTTCACTATTTCCCATTTGCCCGTCAGGTAAACCAACGTTCATTCCATGAGTTAATAATTGGGCGTTTGGATATTTGTTGTACAAAGAATCTATAAAAGGAGTGTTCGCTTGTGCTATAGCAGAAACAGATGGATTTTGAGTTATTCCCCAACCATCAAGAATTAATAGAAGTACTTTTTTGTTCATTTGATAAATAAAGTGCAAAGATAAAAACAAAATCCCGCAAGAGCGGGATTGACATAGGTTAAATTTAGATAGAGGTTTACTCTTGGTTTCTATATTTTTCGATAGACTCTCTAATTTTATCCATTCTATTATCTGGGTCTGGATGTGTGCTTTGAAACTCTGGAACACGATTTGGTCCTGCAGCCGATTTAAGAATTTCCATAACACCAACCATTTCATTAGGGTCGTAACCAGCTTTTATCATAAAGAGAACTCCTAGGTCATCGCTTTCTAATTCATCACCACGACCATTTCCTAGTAATACATTTTTTCCAATTCCGGCAACAAGCCCACCAGCATCAGCTCCTACAGATGCTCCTTGAGAAACTGTTTGCCAAAACTCACTGTTGGCAATTCTTTCTGCAGAATGACGTCCTAATACATGTCCTATTTCATGTCCTAAAACTCCTGCTAATTGATCTTCGTTTTCTAATTTAGAATACAAGGCATAAGTAATAAAAATTTGTCCACCAGGTAATGCAAAGGCATTAATAGCATTTGGATCTGCTAAAAGATGAAATTCATATTGGTAGGGAGTATCCTTTGCCATACTGTTATTGATTAGTTTTCCTCCAACCATATCAACATAATCTTGCATGCGTTGGTCTTGATATAACCCTCCGTGCTGTTGTGCCATTTGTGGAGCACTTTGTAGGCCTATTGCAATTTCTTCTTCAGAAGTCATTGAAATAACTTGTTCTTTTCCTGTGTATGGGTTTATTTCAGTATTGGCACATTTCTTCCAAAATGCAAAAGCTACAATTGCTAGTCCGATAATGATTCTAATTTTCCAATTCCCTCTTCTCATGTTTGTTAATTTGTGTCTTTTAGTAAATATACTAAAGTAATTTTTTATTTATATCTAAAATATTTTCAATTCGATATTGATGGATAAATTCATCGGTGAAATACATACTTCCTTCTATTTTCTCTTCCTGGAGTATTTGTTTAATGTCTAATTTTTTATATTCTTGAAGCATCGGTTTTGAAACAAGCGCATAACTAAAATGCCAAGGTTCGTATTTAAATCCTTTACGATTTGGATTGTCTGTATATACTTCAAAGAATCCAAACGACTCCGCATGTATGTTTAACCAATCTTTCAATTTACAAAAAGGACCATTACCATGAAAATGTTGAGGTTCTAAAACATTCTTTGGTCTTGGAACATTAGCATCGATTATATCAATGTCTGTTCCCCAGTGATGACGAGAAGTTCCTGGGATCGTTGAATATTCAATTATTTTACGAATAGCATCAATAGGCGAAAGCCCTTGAGTAGTGAATCGTTTGTATTTTTTTTCAAATATTTGCTTTTGACGGTCGAAACTTCGGTATGCTGAAACTAATTCGATTGATATATTTTCTTTAGCTGCTGCAGCTTTCATTTTATCAAATGCTTCAGCAGTTTCTTTGTGCATTTTTGTGGTATATGAATTTCCAACTATGCTAGATTCATCCTTACCTATTAATTGGTTTCTAGTATATTTTTCTTGAAAAGAAACAAATGAATAATGAGAAGCTAAACTAATAGCTAGCCCACCTTTTAATGAAGTTGTTATAAATTTTCTTCTTTTCATTGTTGTTGGTTTTTTTTAATGCAATATAATTTTGCAGGCATGTCATCATGTGTAATATTCTTTACAAATTGTAAGCCACATTTTTCGATAACACGTTGTGATGAAAGATTATTGATTTGAGCATGCGCATAAATTTCCGAAAGACCAATTTTCTTAAAACCATAGTCTATTACTGCAGCCGCACTTTCGGTTGCAAAACCATTATTCCATTGTTCTTTAAAAAATCTAAATCCGATTTCTGTAATATTTTCTTTCGGATGAAATTTTAAACCACAAAATCCAATAAAGGAATCATTCTCTAATAAACAAACTGCCCATCTTCCATATCCAATATCTTTATATGCTGAATAGTTTTCAATAAAAAGTTCAGCCTCTTTTACTGAAGAAAATGGTGGATCGCCTGTATATTTAATTACTTCAGGGTCTTTATTTAATAAGTAAAAAGATGAGGCATCTTCTTTGGAAAATTCTCTTAAATACAATCGTGATGTTGTAAGTATCTGATTCATGAAAATGTAAATACATTTTTGAAATTTAAAAATAGTATTATTTTTACAGATATGAATATATCATTTCGCATAATCGATCCTTCAGATATTTTAATTATTCTTCCTCTCATGCAAGAAATGGGATCTTTTGAAGTACCTGAAAATATTTTAAAAGAAAGAATCCTAGAAATGTCAACCCAATCCTATGAATGCATTGGAGTATATGATGCAGAAGAATTAATTGGAATTTGTGGACTATGGTTTCAGACACGTCATTATGCAGGTAAAAGTGTAGAGGCAGACCATATTATAATTGATAAGGCATACCGAAGTAAAGGATTAGGAGATCAATTATTTTCTTTTATTTATGAATATGCAAAAAATAAAAAATGTAATTGGATCGAGTTGAACACCTATGTTCAAAACTTTCCTTCACATAAATTTTATTACAATCAAGGTTTTGTAATAAAGGGATATCATTTTGTAAAAGAACTTTAATTAAACCTTAATTACTCTTTATTTATATAGATTCTATTTCTAGTTTTTCTTAACTTTAATGAAAAATTAAATTAAAGCTATGAAATCTATTAAACAATTCTTATTGTGTGCTTTAGCACTACTATTTGTGAATGAAATTATTTCTCAAAATGTAATGATTAGTGATGTTGCTTCTCCAAATGAGCCTTCAATTAGAATGAACCCATTGAATACAGATATTCTAGTTGCTGGAGCTAATTTATATAATTGTTATTACAGTTCTGATGGTGGTTTAAATTGGGATAGACATCAAATGACATCCTCCTTTGGAGTTTGGGGTGATCCAGTGATTGATGTAGATACTGATGGAAATTTTTACTTTTTTCATCTTTCAAATCCGCCTTCTGGAAATTGGATAGACCGAATCGTTTGTCAAAAATCTACAGATAATGGAATGTCCTGGAATGATGGGAGTTTTACAGGATTAAACGGAACAAAAGCGCAAGACAAGCAATGGACTATTATTGATAGAAATACCAATGATATTTATATGACTTGGACGCAATTTGATGATTATGGAAGTGCTAACTCAAATGATAAATCAAGTATACTTTTTTCTAAATCGCTTGATCAAGGTGATACTTGGTCAACTCCTGTAAAAGTTAATATTGTTGATGGAGATTGTATAGATGAAGATAATACTGTGGAAGGTGCTGTACCAGCTTTAGGTCCAAATGGTGAAATTTATGTTGCTTGGGCTGGACCAAACGGACTTGTATTTAATAAATCATTAGATCAAGGTGATACTTGGCTTACTGAAGAAATTGCTATCGATCCTATGCCAACAGGTTGGGATTATAACATACCAGGAATTAATAGAGCTAATGGATTGCCAATTACAAAATGCGATTTAAGTGGAGGTCCAAATCACGGAACTATTTATGTGAATTGGTCTGATCAGCGAAATGGATCAAATGATACAGATATTTGGATGTCGAAATCTACTGATGGTGGCGAAACTTGGACTGCGCCTGCACGTGTAAATGATGATCCGCCAGGAAAACAACAGTTTTTTACTTGGATGGATATTGATCAAACCAATGGTAATTTGTTCTTTGTTTTTTATGACAGAAGAGAACACAACGATAGCAGTACCGATGTATATTTAGCGTATTCTACAGATGGTGGTGAAACCTTTGTCAATAATAAAATAAGTGAATCTCCTTTCTTACCAAACTCAGGTGTATTTTTTGGAGATTATACCAACATCACAGTTCATGACAATGTAGTTCGCCCAATTTGGACTCGTTTAAATAATGGAGATTTAAGTATTTGGACAGATGTAACTCCGTTTGAAATATTAAGCTCAGAAGATTTTGAAGTACAAACAGTTGAAGATGCAGTTCAGTATCCAAATCCAGCTTCAGAGATTAGTTATGTTTCATTTAAATTACACGAAGATTCAAACATTCATATAAGCATATATGACGAATCTGGAAAAGAAGTGTTTACAGTTTTAGATAATGAAATAAAAGGCTATGGTAAGTATATAATTCCTATAAATGTATCAGAATTAAATTTAAAATCTGGAATATATTTCTGTAAGTTATCGATTAATGGTAAATCGAAAACGAATAAAATGATCGTTGTTAAATAATTTTATTTTAAAGAAAAGCCTATTTGAAATTAAGTAAACTTCCAGTTTCAATTTCGATAGGCTTTTTTTCTTGCTCAAAAACACGAGCAGATAAATCACCTTTTAGCACAATAGAATCACCTTTCACACGAATCCAACTTCCTTCTCTAATTCCAATTACAGGAATATTATTTTGAGTATGATATTCAGAAATTCTGGTTTCACGAGTTTCACCCATATGCTTACTTTTTGGATCGGGATCTAAATAGTGAGGATTAATATTAAAAGGAATTACTCCTAATGTTTTAAAAGAAGGTGGATGAATAATCGGCATATCATTAGTAGTTCCCATTGTTACTCCACAAATATTACTACCAGCACTTGTACCAAGATAAGGAGTGCCATTAAAAATAACTTCTCGTAACGGTTGCATAATATCATTTTTATATAGTTGTGAAACTAATACGAAAGTATTTCCTCCACCCACAAAAATACCTTTTGCGTTTTTTAATGCTTCAATAGGATTTTTATAAGTGTGAATCCCAACTACATTAATATCAATTTTCGAAAATGCATCTAAAGCAATTTTTGTATAAGCATCATGTGTAATTCCTCCAGGACGCGCATAAGGAATGAAAAGGATTTCATCAGTTTCAGAAAATAATTTTTTTAATTGTTCTGAAAGATATGATAAATAGGTTCCTCCGTGAACTGTTGAGGTGCTAGCAATAATGATATTCTTCATAAAAATGGAATTGGATCTAAAATTAATAAACCTTAGTTAATCATCCATGTTTTTTTAAGCTTTTATTAATAATGAACATGATAAAAATCATAGGCCTG
>JAHRWC010000074.1 GCA_019090365.1 Flavobacteriaceae bacterium | reverse complement strand
CAATAATTAGAAATAGAAATAATAGTTTTTTCATGATAATTTGGGTAAAATTAATAAACATTAAAATGCTTTCAAACAAAAAAAGTAAGGGTTTAAAACCATTTCAAAAATAAGAAATAAATTATATTAAAAAAATTGATTCAATCTTCCCTTTTGGGATAGAATATTTAATGCAAAATATTAACTTGAATTAATTAACTTAGTGCCTATAAGGAAAAATGATACTGTTTTTTCCTATTTGTCAAATTCATGAAGTATTTAATCATATTCTTTTTATTCATTATTACGTTGTTTTCCTTCAAGAATACAACAACTCTTGAATGGAAAAAAAACAATGAAAAAAGTAGTTTTGGATTGAATATTTTTCAGAATACAACAATTCAAGAAATACAACAAACCGATTCAATACCAGAATTATGGAATGAAATCGTTTTTAAAAAAGGAGGTTGTTTAGGCGGACAACAATATGTGAAAAAATTATCATCCAAAAGAAAAATCAAACGCCTTGTTTTTAGTGAAACTGATTGGAATCTATTTTTAGATTTTGACAAAACAGAACTAACTGATTTTTTGATTAAACAACTTTCTGATACAACGAAAACAAAAATTCATACCTGTCCGTTCTTCAATGCTACCAATGGAGAAATGGCAGTGTATTCATTGCAACAAATTCACAACAAAAACTGGTATGATTTCGAAGAGTTTTTAGCGTATAAAAATAAAGATTATACTAGTGGAACAGATCAACCTCAAACATGGTTGCAAAATATATTAATTGATAAATTTAAAAGAGAGAAATTAGCAGAGTTATTTCAAAAAGAGCTAAATAATTAAACTATCACTATTGCTTAAAGTAATTGGTTTTATACCCTAATCCTATTTGTTGCTCCATAAGTAAAACTTCAGGTTTGTCTTTACGTAGAGCTACTTGCCAATTATTAAACACTTCCCAAGTTTCATCTACAAAAATTGGCTCACCATATTGTTTTTTCAAGGCTTTACGTATTCTATCTTCCTCTCCTTTCGCAGTTAAAATCCAAACTACATTTAATATTCCATCTCCAAAACGAGCTTCAATTTTTCTTGGGAATCCTAAATAATCTACCCCAAAACAGTTTAATTGAAATTGTGCGTTTGGATCGGATCCATCTAATTTTTCTTCCGAAGTAAATAAACTGTTTGCTTCTAAAGTCGTTCGCAAATCTTCTAATGTTTCACCCATTTTTAAAAATGAAGGTATTTCATTAGTTGAATTAGGTTTTCTTTCAGCTTTATAATTAGAATCCATATAAGGGTTACTCCACGTAAACAAATTAGTATGCATGGCTTCTTTTGTAGTTATTCTAATTACATCTTCTTTTTTTGTAACAAACAATTTATCTTGTACATACACTTCGTAATCCATATAATTACGAGCCGTATCTTTTCGATGCGCTGTAAAAGGTTTTACGACATTACCTCTTGCCTCTATATAACATAGCTTATCATCTGCAAAGGTGAATATAACGTTCTCTATAGTCCCATTTTGAGTAATAACCGTGTTACATAACAAATGAGATTCTGTAGTTTCAGCTAAAGGAAATATAGGATTATTGACTGTAACTGTTTTTGTATTTTCTGAAATCTCTTTAAGCTTTTTTGTGACAGACGCTTCGGAATCATTTAATTGAATACCATTAAAAATAGATTCGGCTTGACCGATCATTAAAATTGGAAACAACAAAAATAATACGAGGTAATTCTTTCTGAATAAATACATTTTTTGATTGATTGATTTATTAATAGATAGTTTTAATACTGAATTGTTACAGATATATTAGATTTTTTTTAATTGTTCATTGTATAAAAGAATCATCTATGTAGCTTCTTTTTATTAACTTAGTTGGCTAAGAAAAACAACAAACTTCTATTCCTGAATTTATTCAAATAAAATGAAAACCTTACTGCAATTCATTTCAATAGTATTACTCCTTTTTTTTATTGGTAGTTGTAATTCAAACAAAGAACTTACAAACTCTAATTCAAACAAAAGAAAAGCAATAGAACTTGTTACCAACTACGGAACGATAGTTTTTGAACTATATAACGAAACTCCATTACATCGTGATAACTTTCTTAAAATAACCAAAGAAGGAAAATATGATAGCTTACTTTTTCATAGAGTAATTAACAACTTCATGATTCAATCTGGAGACCCAGACAGTAAAAACGCACAATCTGGAGATGAATTAGGTGAAGGTGATTTAGATTATATGATTGATGCTGAAATCAATAAAAAATTCTTTCATAAAAAAGGAGCAATTGGTGCTGCTAGAGATGATCATCCTGAAAGAGCTTCTAGTGCCATGCAGTTTTATATTGTACAAGGAGGAGTTAGAACAGATAGTGTTATTGATGGATATCAAAAACGAATTAATAATTGGCTAGCACAACACAATATTAAAAAGGATTCAACCTATCAACCTTTAATGGAACAATTGAATAAAGCCATGGAAGCAAGAGATAGAGGCCTTTATAATAAAATGAGCGATAGTATTACTAGCATTGCAAAAAGGAATAATCTATATACTCCCTATATCATACCTGATGCACATCGTGAAGTATACAAAACTATTGGTGGAACTCCACATTTAGATCAAAGTTATACGGTATTTGGTGAAGTGATTCAAGGACTAAATATTGTAGATTCTATCGCAAATGTAAAAACAGGAAATAATGATCGGCCTGTAAAAGATGTTCGAATTCTTTCTGCTCGAGTGATAAAAGATTAATTGTTATAAATGAAGGTACATTTTCAAAAACAAATTTGGAAAGGAAAGTTTTCTTATCTAGTAGGATATGAAACAATTAATCAATACAAGGAAGTTGAATTTACAATGGAGTTCACTCTTGATAATGAAAGAATTTCAGGTACTTCGTATGATGATGAATCTAAAGATTATTTTGATGAGCCCGCAACTGTGAATGGTTTTTATAAAGAGAAAACAATAAGTTTTATATTGAAGTACCCCTGCTCCTATTTTTTAAATGACAATGGTGAAATTGAGCTAGATAAAAACAATGAGCATCCAGATATACATTACCTTGGCATTCTTGATGATTCAGGGAAATTTATACAAGGTACTTGGGAAATTACTACTTGGGTTGAAGATCAAGATCATTATGAAGACATTATAGAAATAGCTAATGGAGAATTTCAAATGAATAGAATTAAATAAAATTAAAACATATGAACTTTAATAATTCAAACATACTTATTACTGGAGGAAGCTCTGGAATTGGAAAAGAAACTGCAAAACTCTGTATAAAAAAAGGTGCAAAAGTAGTAATCACAGGAAGAGATGAAAATAAACTCAATCAAACTGCTAATGAAATTGGAGCTATTCCGCTTCATTTCGATATTAGCAACCTTGATACTATTCCTGCTATGGCAAAAAAGAGCATCGATTTGTTAGGAGGTAATATTGATACTTTGGTCAATAATGCAGGAATTGGTGTTTTTCCGAAGTTAGGAGAAATAACCGCAGAAGATCTTCAAAAAGTATATACAACCAATGTATTCGGACTAGCACTACTAAGTCAAGAATTGGTTACAGTTTTTAAGGAACAGAAATATGGTAACATTATAAATATTGGTTCGACTGCAAGTTTAAAAGGATTTGTTGGCGGAAGTATCTATGCAGCTTCAAAATTTGCAGTACGTGGCATGACACAATCTTGGCAAGCCGAATTACGTAAATTTAATATTCGAGTTACACAAGTAAACCCAAGTGAAGTAACAACAGCTTTTGCAAATGCTGAAAGAAATGAACGTGAAGAAGTAGACAATAAACTTAGTAGTTTAGAAATTGCACATGCAATAGTATCAAGTCTAGAAATGCGTGACAAAGGATTTGTTCCTGAAATTACTATCTGGGCAACTAATCCATTTTAATATGAAAACAATCTATTTACTTATAGTTTTCAGTTTCTTATTAATAAGCTGCAAACCAAACAACCCGCTCCCCGACCCTTTAGTAGCAGGTTGGGAAAATCAATCCGTATGTGAGTTGATTAAAGAAAATGACAAGGTACGTGTGTTAAAATGTACCTTCTCTCCTAATGTTGGACATGAACGCCATTACCATGATGAGCATTTTGGTTATACACTAGCGGGAGGAAAATTTAGAATTACGGACACTACTGGTGTTCGAGAAGTAGATATCCCTACTGGATATGATTTCTACAATGAAAAAGTAGAATGGCATGAAGTATTAAACATTGGAGAAACTACGGCTGTATTTTTGATTATTGAACCTAAATAATTAGAGTTTTATATTAGAAATCTTTAAAAAACAGCCATTTCATTAATTTTACCTTGCCACCTAAACCCTTTTATGTACTTTTATCAAAATTTTAATTCAAATGGGGATAAAGATAACAGGAATAGGTAGTTATATTCCTAAAGGAATCGCTACAAATGAATCGTTTGAAAGTAATGCCTTTTACAATGAAGATGGTTCCGCAATCAACCATGATACTACTGTAATAATTGAAAAATTTAAGTCAATTACAGGTATTTCTGAAAGACGTTATGTTGAAAATGAATTAAACAATTCAGACATCGCATTTTTTGCAGCAAAGAAAGCAATTGAAGATGCTGAAATCGATCAAGAAACACTCGATTATATTATTGTTGCTCATAATTATGGTGATGTAAAACATGATTCTACTCAAAGTGATACTGTGCCTAGTATAGCTTCGCGTGTCAAACACTTATTAGGAATTAAAAATCCAAATTGTGTCGGTTATGATCTTCTGTTTGGTTGTCCAGGCTGGGTAGAAGGAATGATACAAGCCAATGCATTCATTAAAGCAGGAATTGCTAAAAGATGTTTAATTATTGGTGCTGAAACATTATCTCGAGTAGTCGATAAACATGATAGAGATTCAATGATTTACAGTGACGGTGCAGGAGCTACTATTATTGAAGAAGTAAATGAAGAAGGTGGTATAATTTCACATACTTCAGCAACATATACTTTAGATGAAGCACATTTTATTTATTTCGGTGAAACCAATAATCAAGAAGTAAATGATAACAGAAAATACATTAAAATGTATGGCCGTAAAATTTATGAGTTTGCTTTAACTAATGTTCCTTCTGCTATGAAAACTTGTTTAGATAAAGCTGGTGTTTCAATAGATGATCTCAAGAAAGTTTTTATTCATCAAGCTAATGAAAAAATGGATGAAGCAATCATCAATAGGTTTTATAAATTATACAATCGAAAAACTCCAGAATATATAATGCCAATGACTATCAATAAACTTGGTAATTCGAGCGTTGCAACAGTACCAACAGTTTACGACATGGTTTTAAAAGGTAAAATGGAGCATCATTCAATAGAAAAAGGGGATTATGTTATGCTAGCAAGTGTAGGTGCTGGAATGAATATTAATGCTATTCTTTATCAGGTTTAGATGTACGAGGGAAATTTTCCAAATAAAAGATACAAACACACCCTGTTATTTTTACAAGAGGTCATTAATACAGAAGAAAAAATTCTAGACCTTGGTGTAACTAATCCTTTTTCTGAAATCATGAAAGAAAGTGGATATTCTGTTACTAATACCAATGGGGAAGATTTAGATTTAGATACTTCTTCTGTTGAAAAAAATGATATTGAAGTTGTTACTGCCTTTGAAATTTTTGAACACCTTATTGCTCCTTTTAATATTTTAAAAGATATAAAAGCAAAAAAACTAGTAGCCTCAGTTCCTTTAAAACTTTGGTATGCCAATGCGTATCAAAGTAAAACAGATGAGTTAGATCGTCATTACCATGAATTTGAAGATTGGCAATTCGATTGGTTATTAGAAAAAGCAGGGTGGCATATTAAGAAACGAGAGAAGTTCACCAATCCGGTTAATAAAATAGGCTTACGTCCAATTTTACGCAGATTTACCCCAAGATATTATTTAGTTTATGCTGAACGATTATAATGAACTTTTATATTGTTATACCAGCTCATAATGAAGAAGCATTTATTTCAAAAACGCTTCAATCATTAATAGATCAAACTTTACAACCTAAAAAAATCATTGTTGTAAATGATAATTCTACTGATAACACTCAAACAATAATAGAATCCTTTTCAGAAAACTATCAATTTATTAAAAGTGTTTCTATAAACTCTTCAGCAGTTAATATTCCAGGAAGCAAAGTCATAAATGCCTTTAAAAGTGGATTAAAAGAGCTTGATAACGAATACGATGTGATTTGTAAATTTGATGCCGATTTAATTTTTCCTTCAAACTATTTAGAAACTTTACAATCCATCTTTAAAAAAAACAGCAATTGTGGAATGGCTGGTGGTTTTTGTTATATTGAAAAAAATGATCAATGGGTTCTTGAAAACTTAACCAATAAAGACCATATTCGAGGTGCATTAAAGGCTTATCGAAAAGAATGCTTTAACGATATAAAAGGATTAAAAAGCGCCATGGGTTGGGATACTGTTGATGAATTAATAGCTCAATATCATGGTTGGAAAATTTATACCGATGAAAGTCTTATAGTTAAACACTTAAAACCTACTGGGAAAGCCTATTCAAATAAAGCAAAATATAAACAAGGTGAAGCTTTTTATAAATTACGCTATGGAATTGTACTCACTAAAATAGCTTCATTAAAACTTGCCTTTAAAAAGAGAAACTTCTTTTTTTATGTATTTTGTGTCATAGGGTTTATTAAAGCATTTCTTAACCAAACTCCATTTTTAGTAAACAAAAAGGAGGGAAAATTTATTCGAAAGCTTCGTTGGAAAAATATTCTAAAAAAAATATTTTAAATCTTTCTATCTTTAAATTAACATTATACATTCAGATAATCTGTATTTTTGATACATTCAAAACAATATTTATGAAATTTTACTTTTCACTATTTGCATTTATCTTCCTTAATTCATTTTTTATCTCATGTCAAGAGAAAGAAAAAGAGGTAATAACTTCTACTTCTTATATCGTATCTGAAAAATCAAAAAAACCAAAAAACATCATTCTTCTTATAGGAGACGGGATGGGTTTAAGTGAAATTTCTGCAAGTCAGTTTTATAATAAAGAGAAAACAAATTTTGAACGTTTTCCTGTTATCGGACTTATAAAAACATCTTCTTCAAGTGATGTTATTACTGATTCTGCAGCTGGAGCCACAGCTTTTTCAGCAGGGATAAAAACGTATAATGGAGCTATTGGTGTAGATAAAGATTCATTATCTGTTGAAACAATCGTTGAACAAATTTCAAAAAAAAATATCGCTTCTGGTGTTGTTTCAACCTCATCAATTACCCACGCAACTCCTGCTAGTTTTTATGCACATTCAAAAATGAGACGAATGCATGAAGATATAGCAACAGATATGGTTGCTTCAGATATTGAATTTTTCGCTGGTGGAGGTTTAGACTTTTTTAAAAATAGAAAAGATCAAATAGATTTAATAGCGCAATTAAAAAATAAAGGATTTGATATCATTACAGATAAACTACCTACAACAGCTTCCAATAAAAAACAAGCTATTTTATTAGCAGGAAACGCAATGCCAAAAATGCTAGATGGTCGAGGAGACTTTTTACCTAACGCTACTAAATTAGCTTTAGAAACTTTATCTAAAAATGAAGAAGGTTTCTTTTTAATGGTTGAAGGTTCTCAAATTGATTGGGGAGGTCATGATAATGATGCTGATTATTTGATTAGTGAATTAATCGATTTCGATAAAACTATAGGTGTAGCTTTAGAATTTGCAAAACAAAATGGAGAAACACTTGTTATTGTTACTGCAGATCATGAAACTGGAGGATTTACCTTAGCTTCAGATAATAATGATTATAATAAAATAAAACCTGTTTTTTCTACGAATGGGCATTCTGCGACAATGGTTCCTGTTTTTGCAAAAGGACCAAGTGAAGCAATTTTTGGAGGTATTTATGAAAATACAGCAATTTATACTAAAATGTATTCTTTATTTTTAGATT
>JAHRWC010000073.1 GCA_019090365.1 Flavobacteriaceae bacterium | reverse complement strand
TTAAATTAACTCTTTTTAGATCGAAAACCTGATACTAATTGTCCGAAAAATCCTTTTGGAAAAGTTTCTTCTCCAGGGAATCCTATTTCTACAGTTCCACTTTCTTCAGGTATATAATTAGTTTTAAAAATATAATCCCAAAGACTTAAACTAATTCCAAAATTAACACCGTGAAATCGTTCTTTCGGTAACGCTTTTACATGGTGGTATAAATGCATCACTGAATTATTAAAAATATACTTTAATGGTCCCCAAGTAATTTTAATATTAGCATGATTTAAATGCCCAATGGTGATTGCAAAGAAGTGAACAATGTAAGCTTGCTCTGGTTCAAAACCACCTAAAATCATTACTCCAATAGTCTTTAAAGGTTTGTAGAAAATGTTTTCCATCCAATGGTATCTAAGGTGTGCTGCAAAGCCCATTTCTTTTACTGAATGATGTACTTGATGGAATCGCCATAAAAAATCATATCGATGTAACAGCACATGTGTAAACCATTGAACGAAATCAATGATGACAAAAAATACAAGCAACTGTGCCCACATTGGCCAATGATTAATTTCAATTATAGCAAAAGCATATTTTGAAACTCCTATTTCATTAAATAAGATTCCTAAAATCTGATACACACCACTAATAATAATAGCGAATATGAAGAAATTAAAAAACATATAAAATCCATCTAACCAGAAATCTTTTCTTATAATAGATTGATTTTTACGCCAAGGCATAACCATTTCTAAAATCCAAACAGCTACTGATATTACTATTAATCCCCAAAAATAATTGGTGTACCAAGGAACTTGAAATAAAATCGAATCCCATGTCCATTGCATTGTTTCGGTAAAAGCATTTGTAAATGCTGAGATATACTTTTCCATAATTATTTATTTACTAATGTTATACTATCTTTTTTAAATGGGAGCTCTTCAAAAAAACTCCATTCGGTCCAAGAACCGTCATAATTATATACATGTTGAAAGCCCAGTAATTCTTTAAGTACAAAATAGGTATGTGCAGATCGAACTCCAGAATGACAATAGGTAATTATAGTGTCATTTTCTGAAATTTGTAATGCATCTACTAATTCTTTTAATTCTTCAACAGGCTTTAATTTTTTATTATTTGAATAATCGATCGCTTTATCCCAATCAAATAATATACTCATCGGAATTCTTCCTCCTTTTGAAGCTCCTTTTTTCTTTCTTTTACCACTAAATTCATCAATATTTCTAGTATCAAGAATTATAGATTTAGAATTAACACCAAGCTTACTTAACACCTCATCTTTTGATATATTAATTGAAGTATTTACATCTTTTCCTAAAGTAAATTGACTAGGGTGAAATTCTGTCTTTTCAGTAGTTATTTTTCCTTGTAACATTTTCCAAGCATCAATGCCTCCATTTAAAATTTCTACATTTTTAATATTATAATACTGCATCACCCACCAAAATCGAATAGCATCGCAAGAACCTCGATCGTCATACACAACAATTGTATCTTCATTTTCTATTCCTAAAGAGCTAAATAATTTTTCAACAGTTTCTGCTTTGGGTAACATCCCATCATAAGGAAATGATTCATTTTCAAAATCACTTCTCCATAATTGTAATGCTCCTTCAATATGACCTTCATTATAACTTTTTTCCTTTCTGAAATCTATGATTTTTACATTTTCATTAGAATAAACTTGTAACATTTCATCAGCTTCAATTATATAAGAATACGCTTTCTCTTCCGAAGAAATTGTAGAAATTTTCTCTTCTGAAACTTTACATTTACATGAGTTTAAAATAAGCAGTAATAAAACAAAGATGCTACTCCTCCAATACATACCATTCGATATTAGTTAAACCTTCTCTTCTACCCTTTTTAGTTGGCGCATAATGTTTTGCCAAATAATTCACTATTATATCTTCATTCCCTCCAAGTTCCCATAAATTTTGTGTTTCCTGCATCCATTTTATGGTAGCAATCCAACGTTCTTTAGACATTCTATTTTGCGTCACAAGTTTAGCAGAATGACAATTTGTACAATTATTTATCACTTCTGTTAATCCTTCCCCATCAACAAATCCTGTACGTACATGAATTCCATTTTCAATTAAATCTTCATCTATTTCTTCTTGAATAATCGTATAATCATCTGGAATTGGTTCTTTGTTATATTCATTTAAGAAGATTGAAAAACCTAAAACAAATAGGATCAAAAAAGTGAAGAACACTAACAACAACTTATAAATTGAAGTTACTTGATCTTTAAAATTAGTATGTTCTTTCTTCTCTTCCAACTATGAAACTTTTACTGCAATTCGATGACAAGCATTGTTTAAATATCCTTTCGGATTCCATCCTGGAAGTAACATGGGCTGACCTATACCATTAGAATCGGTTGCTTTTGCCCATACTTCATAATATCCTTTCTTCGGAAAATCAATTTCAGCAGAAAAATGTTGCCATGCTAATCTATTCGCAGGTGATTCAATTGGACATTGATGCCAAGTTGAACCAAAATCGATAGAATACTCCATTTTAGAAACTTCTAAATCTCCTGCCCAAGCATGACCTCTAATATTCAATTTTTTACCTTTTTTAATCACAGCACCAGATTTAGGGTACGTAATTAAAGACTTCACTGGCATAGACTCAATAATACACATATCTTCATCTTTCACCTTCTCACCAGGCGCTACAGTTTCACAAGGAACACGATACGCTGTCCCAGTCATTTTTGTACCATCATGAACTTTATCTCTAACACTTATGGTATGAATCCATTTTCCAGAAACTGAAGCTGGCCATCCTCCTGCAACTAAACGTAACGGATAACCATGTGATAATGGAATGGGTTCTCCATTCATAGAAAAAGCCAATAAGGTTTCATCTTGTAATGCTTTTTCCATAGGAGCACCACGAGAAATCGGCTCTTTTTTAGGGTCTAAACTTAAATGTTTATCTACCGCATGATACCCAACATAAACAGCGTTACTTTTAACACCTACATCTTCTAAAACATCACGCAATCTAACTCCTGTCCATTCAGCACAAGAAACAGCTCCAACGGTCCATTGATTCCCTTTTGCTGGAGGATCAAATTCACTTCTACCATTTCCACCACACTCTAAAGTAAGTTGATAAGTATACTGCTTAAACTTCGATTTTAATTCTTTTAAAGTATATGTTTTTTTCTGTGAAACAGATTCACCTTCAATTGTAAGAGTCCATTTTTCAATATCTATGTTTTCAGGAATAAGGCCATTATTTCGTATAAACATAAATCTATTAGGGGTAATCTTATCATCTAATAAATGAGCTTTGGCTTCAATATTCCATGGCTTGTCATTTAACACGACCATTTCCTTATCAAGACCAAACATTTTAAAAGGATCTGGGTCCTGAAGAGCTAAAGGA
>JAHRWC010000072.1 GCA_019090365.1 Flavobacteriaceae bacterium | reverse complement strand
GCTATCGTGATATTGCCCGATCATCTACATACCGTGTGGACGCTCCCCGGCGGCGATAGCGATTATTCAAATCGTTGGCGCAAGATAAAAGGTTGTTTTTCTCGGTCAACTTATTCTTCCGAGTTATAAAATCTAACAGTAAAAAAAGGAATATAAACACAAAAGCTATAAGTGCATAATTTAAAATATCTGATAGAGCAATCGTATCTAGAGGGTTTAATAAAATCCAAATACTATACCCAATTAAAAGAAACACGCTAACAATGATAAAATTGATAGGTTTAGAATTACTGAAAAAGCTTGTGAGCATGGTTCTTAATTTATATTTTTGCAATCTAAATATAAAGATATGTCTTGGAAAGGTTTTTTTGAAGGAATACAGTCATTATTTGTAGACGTTGTATTTGCTCCTTTTGATATGTTAAGATCTATAGCTCCTGAAAGCTGGTTTCTTAGCAATATTATGTCATGGATTTTAATGGCTATTGGAGTTGTAGCATTCGTGTATTGGATGGGACAATTAAAGAAATTTAACGACAATAACGAAGAAGACCGTACTTCTACAGGGCACACTTACTTATAAATCAAAACCAATATCGGTACGATAATACATCGTATCAAAATGTAGTTTTTCTATGTTTTGATACGATTTTTTTATGGCCTTTTTGTAATCATTATCCAAAGAAGTAACTGCAATTACTCTTCCTCCATTAGTAACAACATTACCGTCTTTAGTTGTAGTTCCTGCATGAAACACAATCGAATCGTCAATATTTTCAATACCTGAAATCACTTTTCCTTTTTCATATGCTTCAGGATATCCTCCAGAAACTACCATGACAGTAGCTGCAGCTCTTTCATCTAATTCAAGAGCTATCTCATCTAGGTTTTGTTTTGCAGTAGCTTCTAACACCGACACTAAATCTGTTTTAATTCTTGGTAATACAACTTCCGTTTCTGGATCACCCATTCTTACATTATACTCAATAACAAAAGGTTCGTTATTTACATTGATCAGACCAATAAAAACAAATCCTTTATAATCGATGTTCTCTTTTGAAATTCCGTTAACTGTTGGAATTACGATTCTGTCTTCAATCTTTTTCATCAAGACCTCATCCACAAAAGGAACTGGAGAAATAGCTCCCATACCTCCCGTATTTAATCCTGTATCTCCTTCTCCTATTCTTTTATAATCTTTAGCCGTAGGAAGCACCTTATAGTTGGTTCCATCTGTTAGTACAAAAACACTTAATTCAATTCCGTCAAGAAATTCTTCGATTACAACAGTTGCGCTTGCATCTCCAAACTTGGCATGCGTTAACATGTTTTCAAGTTCTTGTTTTGCTTCTTCAATATCATTAATAATTAACACACCTTTACCTGCAGCTAATCCATCTGCTTTTAAAACATAAGGAGCTTTTAGTGTTTCTAAAAAGTCTTTTCCTGCTTCAACCGTATCTTTGGTAAAACTTTGATATCCTGCTGTTGGAATGTTATGTGCAAACATAAATTCTTTTGCTCTTTCTTTACTACCTTCTAATAAAGCTCCTTCTTGTGAAGGGCCGATGATCATCACATTTTTTAAAGCTTCTGTTTCTGAAAAGTAATTTACAATTCCTTGTACTAATGGATCTTCAGGGCCCACGACAACCATCTCAATGTTGTTTTCAATCACACATGATGCTATCGCTTCAAAATCGGTTACTGATAGTGAAACATTTGTTGCTATGGCTTGAGTTCCAGCATTTCCTGGTGCTACAAAAAGTTGACTACATTTTGGGCTTTGAGATATTTTATATGCAAAAGTATGTTCGCGGCCACCAGAACCAAGTATTAAAATATTCATTAGAAGGAATTTAAATTCGCCACAAAAATAAGATATTTTTATACTGAAACCATACGAAGTCTTTCTATTTCCTTTGGAAAATTATTTATTTTATATAAAGTAATATGGATTATAAATTTTACCACCTTTCACTTCGGTATCGCTGCAATTAATTTGTAAATTGAACCCAATAATATATTCTATTGAATTTTTTTGAATCCATATTAAAACTAAATGGCTATCCTATTCAGGAAGCTAAAAAACAGCTTGCTGAAATTCAGGATATTCCTGAAAGTGAATATGAAAGCTATGTGGTTAACCAAAGAAAAGCAATCGTTGAATTCCATTTAGAAAACAATCCCTTTTATAAATCGTTTGTTGGAAATGCCTCAACTGAAAACTGGTTAGCTATTCCAATCATGCAAAAAAAGGACATTCAAATTCCTTTAAAGGGTCGAATATCACAAGGGTTCAATATTAAAGATTGTTATACAAGTAAAACTTCAGGTTCTAGTGGTACGCCATTAATATTTGCGAAAGATAAATACTGTCATGCACTTACTTGGGCAGAAATAATTGATCGGTTTGGTTGGTTTTCTATTAATTTTAACCATTCATATCAGGCTCGATTTTATGGAATTCCATTAGGTTTTTTTGCCTATCAAAAAGAACGGTTAAAAGATCGGTTAAGTCACCGTTTTAGGTTTCCTATTTTTGATCTTTCAGAAAAAAAGTTAGAAGAATTTTTAGCTGTTTTCAGAAAAAAGAAGTTTTATTTTATTAATGGACATACAAGTTCGATAGTCCTTTTTGCAAAGTTTTTAAAAAAGAAAAATCTAATCTTAACAGAGGTTTGTCCTAGTTTAAAATATTGTGTTGTTACTAGTGAAATGTTATATGATTCAGATAAAAAACTCCTGCAAGAAGTATTAAATGTTCCTATAATAAATGAATATGGTGCTTCCGAAATAGATTTAATAGCCTTCACAAATCATAAAGATGAATTTATAGTAAATAGTGAAACGCTGTTTGTTGAAATTTTAGATGATAATAATAATTCTGTGCAGCATGGAGAAGTAGGAAAAATAGTTATTACATCGTTGTTTAATAAAGCACAACCTTTGATTCGGTATGAAGTTGGAGATTTAGGAATACTATCGAATAAGAGTACTTTAAAAACTCCCATATTGCAACAATTAATAGGGCGTTCTAATGACATTGCTTATTTGCCAAGCGGAAAAACAGTGCCAGGACATACATTGTATTATGTGACTAAAAGTGTCATTGAATATGATGGAAATGTAAAAGAATTTGTGGTAGAACAACTTACCTTAGATACGTTCAAAATTATTTATGTTTCAGATATAGCATTGAATCAAGAAAATATAGACGCAATCCACACGGCTATGGATCAATATTTAGAAGGAGGTTTAAAAATTGAGTTAGAAAGAGTTGAAATATTAGACCGAAGTAATCGTGGAAAGTTGAAACAGTTTATTTCGAATATTAATCAATAATGAAAATAAAAAAGGATAAAGAAATAGTAATAATAACTAATTATTTTCCGCCAGAAAAAGGAGCGGCATCTAATAGAATTTTTTCTTTAGTGAAAGGACTTTCAGAAAATGATTATAATGTTAAGGTCATTTGCCCATTACCAAATTATCCTAAAGGTTCAATATTCCCAGAATTCAAAAGAATAGTTTATTCAAAAAAGAAAGAAGAATATGGAACTGTTTTTCGATTATGGTTATGGCCTAGTAATTCGAGTAATAAGTTTATTAGGTTACTATCTATGTTGTCTTTTTCATTTAGTTTAACCTTATTCTTTCTATTTAAGAAAACACCTAAAAAAATATTTATACAATATTCTCCTGTTTTTGTTGGATTTACTAGCGTTTTTTGGGCTTCATTGTTTAGAAAAAAAATCATTTTAAATGTTTCAGATCTTTGGCCATTAGCAGGATTAGAAATGGGACTGCTTAAAAAAGGAACCTACTATAGTTTACTTCAGAAAATGGAGCGATACTGTTATATGAAATCTCATATCATCTTAGGCCAGTCTCAAGAAATTCTAAATTTTATTAAAAAAGAAGGTGTTGTGAAGGAGTTAGTATTATATCAAAACTTCCCAGATTTTAAAGCTCCAGAAATAGAATCCAAAATTACAGAAAGCACCATTAAAATTGTATATGCTGGATTATTAGGAGTTGCACAAGGTCTTTATTCAATTTGTGAAAAATTAAATCTCCCTGATCATATTCAACTTCATATTTATGGAAATGGACCTGAAGCTGAAAGTATTAAATCACTTCAAAAAACAAATGTTTTTTATCATGGCGAAATTGATAGAGAAATTTTAAACAAAAAACTAGAGGAATATCAAATTGCATTCATCCCACTAAGAAATAGAATCTATGGATCTGTGCCCTCAAAAATATTTGAGCAATCAAGAATGGGAATTCCCTTGTTATATTTTGCAGGAGGTGAAGGTGAAATGTTAGTTAGAAATTATAAATTAGGTTGGACTATTCCTGTAAATAATAGAGACGCATTACAAGATTTTATTAATCAATTAACGATAGAAAAATTAAATGAACACCCGAAAAAAGAGGTGCAACAAAATGCGATGAATGCATTTAATTTTAAAAATCAGTTTAGTAATTTAATAAATGAAATAGAAAAAATCTAGTATGCTTTTTCTTCTCCTTTTAAGGCATTATATATCGTTTGAAAAACAATTTTAATATCTAAAAGCAAAGACCAATTTTCAAGGTAAAAGATGTCATATTTTACACGGTTAATAATATGCTCATCATTTTCAACTTCACCTCTATATCCTGTGACTTGTGCTAAGCCTGTAATACCAGGTTTTATAAAATGGCGTACCATAAACTTATCAATTCGTTCTGCATACATATGGGTATGACTTACCATATGAGGTCTAGGCCCTACGATAGACATATCTCCTTTTAATACATTAATAAATTGAGGGAGTTCATCAATACTTGTTTTTCGAATAATCTTACCTACTAATGTTATACGTTGGTCTCCTTTAGTTACCTGATGCAAATGTGCTGTGGGATTAGGTTTCATAGAACGATACTTATAACAGTAAAATTCTTTATAATCTAACCCATTTCTTTTTTGTTTAAAAAATACAGGCCCTTTAGATTCTAACTTAATGAAAATTCCTAGTAGAGGTGTAAGCCAAGACAATATACCAACAATAACAAATAGAGAAAATACAATGTCAAATGATCTTTTTATAAATTGATTAAATGGGTTTTCTATCGGTATACTTCGTAAAGAAATAATTGGTAAATAACCGTAGTAATTGAAATCTAGTTTCTTTGTATATATCTCTTTATTATCTGGTATAAATTTTAAAACTTTTAAATTATTGTCTGCAAAGTCAATTAAAGTTTGCATTTGTTCATTTGTAAGCTCTGCTATAGATGAATATATTTCATCTACTTCGTTATTTTGAATATAATCAAAAATAACTTTAAAGCTATTTAATGATTCATCTTCAATATTAAACGTTTTTTGTAATTGGTATCCATAACCTGGATTGTCAATAAAGAACTTATGTAATTGGTCTGTTTTCTGATTTAAGCCTAATATCACTACATTCCTAT
>JAHRWC010000071.1 GCA_019090365.1 Flavobacteriaceae bacterium | reverse complement strand
TCCATAAGTTTTTTGTTAACTTCAATTTTTACGGTCGTTGTTCATTCAAAATTTTCATACTTCATTAACTTTTTAGCTTGGTTTCTATTGATAGGAAATTTAAATTTCCCAAATGCAAAATCTTTAATTCATTCAATGGGAATCGCTTTTATTTCTCTTTTTAAAAGTCAAGAACTATTCATTAAGAAAATTTTTAAAGCTAAGATGGGTAATTTGAGTCTAGGTAATTTGATTTATAAAAGCAGAATATTTTTAATCCCTTTATTAATCATTTCTCTTTTTATCGTTTTATACTCTCTATCTAACTCAGTTTTTAGTGATATCATTAGTAAATCACTTTTATCCATAGAGAATATGTTTGTATATATTTTCAAGGATATTGATTTTTTAGTTGTGTTCACTTTCTTGGTATGTTTATTTTTCAGCAATTTTTATTTAATAAGAAATTCGAGTCAGTTTATTGTTGAAAAAGATCTTAAGTCTAGCGGCACTTTATTCAGAAAAAAGAAAATAGGAAAAAGATTTTTTGGATTTTTGGCTTTAAAAAATGAACATAAGTCTGCTATTTTTCTGTTTATCATTTTAAATCTAATTTTATTAGTATTAAATCTAATTGATGTTAATTGGGTTTGGATCAATTTTGAATGGCAAGGAGAATCTTTAAAGGATTTTGTTCATCAAGGCACTTATTTGTTGATATTATCTATATTAATTTCCATAGCGTTAGTTCTATATTACTTCAGAGGGAACTTAAATTTTTATAAAAAGAATTCACTTTTAAAGAAGCTTAGTTATATATGGATCATTCAAAATGGATTTTTAGCACTTTCTGTGGGAATTAGAAATTTAAGATATATTGAACATTATTCGTTAGCATTTAAAAGAATAGGTGTAATAATTTTTCTTATCGTAACACTTTATGGATTATATACAGTTGCTATAAAAATCAAGAAGAAAAAATCATCTTTTTATTTATTTCAAAAGAACAGTTTTTTTGTATTTATTGTATTGGTTCTTTCTTCAGGAATTAATTGGGATAGTAGTATAGCAAAATATAATTTTAGTCATGTAGACGCTTCTTTTTTGCATCTAGATTACTTGGCAACACTTTCAGACAAAGCGTTACCTCACCTAGAATTTAATATTGAAGAGTTAAACGAAATGCATGAACTTCAGAAAGGAAAATTCACCATAGATGATTATTTAATGACTGCATTGGAATATAAAAATAGAATCGAAACTCGAAAAATGAACTTTAAAACGGATTGGGAATCTAAGCATTTTTTGTCATGGAACTATACTGAATATATCGCCTACAAAAAATTATTTAATACTGAGGATTAATTATTAATTTTTAGATTTTGTTAAACTCTTCATAAATCTGAATACTGAAAATAAGATGATTAACATAAATTACGTTATCAATTTAACTTCCATCCAAATATTATAAATGTTTGATTTTTGTCAATATTTACTAAAAAATTGCCAAAAACACACCTTTTTAGACCATTTATAGTGTTTTTTCGTTCTTTTTTGTAAAAAATAGATTTCGAATATATACTAAGACTTGCTTTTGCATACCATCATTTTTTGTGTACTTTTATTAATGTCTTAAACCATCGTTTTATGAAGTCCTTTTTCCGAATTTCTCTATTTTTATTTACGCTATTATTAATTTCTTCTTGTGAAGATAAAAATGAATCTGCTCAAACAGATAATCTGTTTAAATTCAAAGAATATATTTCTTATAATACCTACGGAAATCAATCAGTAGCAACTCCTATTCGTATTGAACTTGCAAAATCATTAGATCAATTTGATGTAACTCAAGAAATCTCTTCAGATTTTATTAAGATCAGCCCTAAAACAGAAGGAAAATTATTAATTGAAAACGGAAGAACCCTTGTTTTTCAGCCCTCAGAAAATTTAAAACCAGATACAGTTTATTCTGTAACAGTAAAGCTTAACAAGCTTTATGATGACATAGAAAAAGAGTATAAAGAGTATACATTTAGCTTTAAAACAATAACACCAAATTTTAAATTGGATTTGGGTAATTTACAATCGTATAGTAAAGAATGGCAATATATTTCAGGGTCTATTCAGGCTTCAGATGTTATTACTTTAGAAAAGGCTAAACAACTTGTTGAGGTTTCTCAAGAGAATAAAAATCTATCTATTAGTTGGCCTTCAGAAGCTACTGCAGCACGTTTTTTCAATTTTAAAATCGATAGCATTCATCGAAAAATAGAAGACTCAAAAATTAATATAAAATGGAATGGTAAAGCTATAGGAGCAAGTAATAAAGGTGAAAATAATTTTGAAATTCCTGGACAAAACAACTTTACAGTTGTCGATTTAAAAAGCACATTGTCCCCTTCAGCTTCATTGTCTATTAATTTTTCAGACCCTTTAAAAGAAAATCAAAACTTTGCGGGATTAGTATCTATTGAAAACACTACCAATCTTCGCTTTGAAGTTGACGGTAATGTTTTGCATGTGTATCCTCCAAATCGTGTGATTGGTAATGTGCGAGTGACTATTTTCAACGGAATTAAAAACACTTCAGATTTCGGATTAAAAAAAGAGTTTTCAGAATTAATCTCTTTTGAACAAATAAAGCCTGAAATTAGATTATTATCAAGTGGAGTGATTTTGCCAAATGCAACTTCAACTCCGTTTTATTTTGAAGCAGTGAATGTTTCTGCAGTTGATGTTCGAATTATTAAGGTTTTTGAAGATAATATGCTTCAGTTTTTACAGTCATCAAACATTAATGATGCAAATGATTATAACATTAAAAGAGTTGGAAGGCGTATAGCTAAGAAAACAATAAATATTGACGAAAACTCTTCTAGTCAAGGAGTTTGGAAAGCCCATGGATTAAATCTTTCTGAATTATTCAATGCAGAACCCGGCGCTTTATATCGTATTGAGATTAGTTTCAAAAAAGAATATATTTCTTATGATTGTTCTGTTAGTTCAGAAAATTCCGAAGAAAATGAAGATGAATATTATGAAGAATCCTCCTCTTCAGATTCAATGGATGAAGAAGAACGAGAAGAACAATATTGGGACAATGAACGTTATTCTTGGAGACAAAATAATTATAATTGGTCGCAAAGAGACAATCCTTGCCATGTTGCCTATTATCATGAAGACCGAATTGCAAGAGCAAATATCCTAGGATCAGATTTAGGGTTAATTGTAAAAAAAGGAAACAATAGAAGCTACCATTTTGCAGTCACTAATTTACTTACTACACAACCAGAAGAAGGTGTAAAAGTCAACCTATATAATTACCAACAGCAATTAATAGGAAGTACTACAACAGATACAGATGGGCTAACTATTTACGATAGTGATAAAACAATTGCCTTTGCAGTAGCGCAAAAAAACAACAACTATGCGTATGCTAAACTGGAGGATGGAAATGCTTTATCCTTAAGTAAATTTGATGTTTCTGGGAAACAATTACAAAAAGGATTAAAAGGATTTATGTACACCGAAAGAGGAGCACATCGTCCTGGAGATGATATACATTTAACATTTGTATTAAATGATGGAGGAAATCCTTTACCAAAGGATCATCCTGTTAAATTAGAAGTTACTGACGCTCGTGGAAAATTAGTAAAACGCAAAGTAGTAACTCAGAGTGTAAATGGATTTTATTATTTTCCTATTAGCACTGAAGACAATGATCCAACAGGTAATTGGCAAGCAACAATTTCTGTTGGTGGAGCAAAATTCACTAAAAATTTAAAAGTAGCTACCATTAAACCCAATAGATTAAAACTTAAACTCGATTTTGAGGATGAAATCTTAGATGCAAGTAAACCTATAAATGGTACCGCTTCTGCGTTATGGTTACATGGAGCACCTGCTCGTAATTTTAAAATTACGATGGATGCTACTTTAAGATCCACTGGCGCTGCTTTTCCTAAGTTTAAAAAATATCAATTCAATGATCCTATTCGTTCTTTCAATGAGGTTGAAATTCCATTATTAGATGCAAATCTTTCTTCGGAAGGAACTATAGATTTTACTCGTAAGGTTGATATTTATAAAAATGCACCTGGAATGTTAAAAGCAACTTTCTTGACCAAAGTTTTTGAAGGTGGTGGTGATTTTTCAATTGATGTATTTTCAAAAAATCTAGCTCCTTATTCACATTTTGTAGGATTGCAATCACCAAAAGCACGTAAATATGGATCATATTTTACAGATGAAGACACCGAATTTGATGTTGTTACAGTTGATGCACAAGGAAATGCAAGTGGAAACCGAAACCTTGAAGTTAAAGTATTTAAAATGGAATGGCGCTGGTGGTGGAATCGAGGATATGATAATTTATCACGATATGAAAATGCTACTGTTCATCGACCTGTAAGAGATTTTTCTGTGAGCACAGGAGCAAATGGAAAAGCGAATATTAAAGTCAATATTCCAGAGGAAGAAGGTGGTAGATATTTAATTAGAGTAATCGATAAAAATTCTGGTCATGCGACAGGTAGAATTGCTTATTTCTATAGAAACTGGTGGAAACGTCCAACAGGCGGAGATTCTGAGAGTGCAAAAATGCTAGTTTTTTCAGCAGACAAAGAAAAATATAATGTTGGAGATGATGCGATTGTTACTTTTCCTTCAGCAAGTGAAGGGCGTGCATTACTAAGCATTGAAAATGGAACAGAAGTGCTGTCAACTCAATGGGTAGAAACAAAAAAAGGAGAAACAAAAGTAAGTGTTCCTTTGACCAAAGAAATGGCTCCAAATGTATATATCAATATTTCATTATTGCAACCACATGAACAAACAAAGAACGATTTACCAATGCGTTTATATGGTGTAATTCCTGTTTTGGTTGAAGATCCTGCAACGGTATTACATCCTAAATTAAAAATGCCAGATGTTTTACAACCTGAAGAAACATTTACAGTTGAAGTTTCCGAAGAAAACAAAAAAGAAATGACGTATACCATTGCAATGGTTGATGAAGGTTTGTTAGATCTTACTCGTTTTGCAACACCTAAAATTCACGAAGCATTTTATACACGAGAAGCATTAGGTGTAAAAACATTTGATATATATGATTATGTGATTGGTGCTTATTCTGGAAGTGTTGATAATATTTATGCGATTGGTGGAGGTGATGAAGCTGCCGGAGCTAAAAACCGAAAAGCAGATCGATTTAAACCTGTGGTTAAATTTTTAGGACCTTTCACATTGGACTCAGGGAAAAAAGTAAGTCATGAAATCACGATGCCAAATTATATAGGATCAGTGCGAACTATGATTATTGCTGGAGATAATCCAAAAAGTGCTTATGGAAAATTAGATAAAACAACTCCAGTTCGTAAACCATTAATGGTTTTAGCTTCTTTACCAAGAAAGCTTTCTCCTGGCGAAATAGTAACCTTACCTGTTACTGTATTTGCAATGGAAAAAAAGGTAAAGAATGTGTCAGTTTCAGTAAATGCTGGAGAAGCTTTTAAACCTATTAATGGAACACAAAAAACAATTTCATTTAATGAATTAGGAGAACAAATTGTCAATTTCGAATTTGAAGTATTACCCGTAAGCGAATTTCAAACCATAGAAGTTATTGCTTCAGGAAATGGAGAAAAAGCGAGTTATAAAGTAGAAATCGATGTTGAAAATCCGAATCCAATTACACAAAAAACAAGTCAGTTTATTCTAAGTGAAAACGGTTCAGAAACTATAAATTTTGAAACATTTGGTATAGCAGGAACCAACGATGCAATGTTAGAATTTTCTACGATTCCTCCAATGGATTTTGGAAAACGTATGGAATATTTAATTCGGTATCCTCACGGTTGTGTAGAACAGACGACTTCTTCTGTATTTCCACAATTATTTTTAGATGAAGTTTTTGACATCACTTTTGATAAGAAAAAAGAAATTGAAAAGAATATTAAAGCAGGAATTAAACGATTAGGAAACTTCCAAACTACAAGTGGAGGTATGAGTTATTGGCAAGGTGAATCTAATGCTGATGATTGGGGTACTAGTTATGCAGGGCATTTTATGGTAGAAGCACAACAAAAAGGATATGCATTGCCTATTACTTTTATGAATAATTGGATACGTTACCAGCAAAATTCTGCACGTCAATG
Source organism: Flavobacteriaceae bacterium (assembly GCA_019090365.1). Lineage (GTDB taxonomy): Bacteria > Bacteroidota > Bacteroidia > Flavobacteriales > Flavobacteriaceae > Marifrigoribacter. The sequence continues at coordinate 5,949 of JAHRWC010000071.1, read as the reverse complement.
GAGAAATTCAAATACGCGATACAATTCTAGTTTAATTCAGGCGTATCGTTTATATACATTGGCTTTAGCGGGAAAACCTGAATTAGCTGCAATGAATCGTTTACGCGAATCTAAAAACTTAAGCAATGATGCAAAATGGAGATTAGCTTCAGCATATGCATTAGCTGGTAAGAAAAATGTTGCTCAAGAAATTGTTCAAGCTGCCAATATTGTTTTTAAACCTCAACGATATGATTATTATACCTATGGTTCTCCTTTCAGAAATAAAGCTATGGCATTAGAAACCATGGTTGTAATTGGAGATGTAAAACAAAGAGAATTAGCAATATCCGTTGCAAAAGAGTTATCTTCTCAACGATGGTACAGTACACAAGAAACCGCTTATGCTTTATTAGCAATGGCTAAAATGGTAACTAAAAATGGCGGTAAATCTATAGAGATGAGTTTTATAGATAATGGTAAAACTGTCGATGTAAAAACAGATAGAACGGTTGCTCAACGTAACATTTCATTTAAAATGGGAACAAATTCAATACAGGTTTCTAATAAAAAAGGAAATGTTGTGTATGTGAGTTTACATCAAAAAGGAAAATTGCCATTAGGTGAAGAATTTACAGAACAGCGTAATTTAAATGTTAGAACTGACTTTTATGATGGAGATGGAGGTAAATTGTCTATTTCAAGTTTACGACAAGGAACAGAAATTACAGCAAAAGTTACGGTTCATAACAATTCGAATGACTGGGTTGGAAATGTTGCCTTAACACAAATCTTCCCAAGTGGATGGGAAATCGTAAATACAAGTTTTACTGAATTAGAAGGAGGCGCATCAGGAAACGCAAGATATACAGACATTAGAGATGATCGTGTTAATTTCTATTTTGATATGAAATCAAGAAGCTCTAAAACTTTTACTGTAAAACTAAATGCATCGTATTTAGGATATTATTATTTGCCAGGCACTCAAGTGGAAGCCATGTATGATAATAATTATTATGCTCGTAATAAAGGAGAATGGGTTTCAGTAAAGCAGTAAAGAATTGGTTATTATTTATAAAATAACTGCATACATCAAAAAGCACAAAATCAAGATGAGTTTTGGATTTGTGCTCTTTGTTCTGTGGCTGTTTTGTCTTCCTTCGGAATTATTTAAAGTACCTACCTCAACAGTTGTTGAAAGTAGAGAGGGTGTCATGTTAGGTGCAAGAATCGCAGATGACGGACAATGGCGTTTTCCTAAAATGGATTCAGTTTCATATCGATTTGAGCAATCTATTTTACATTTTGAAGATGAATATTTTTATTCACATCCTGGTTTTAATCCAATTTCAATAGGGAAAGCTTTATGGCAAAATCTCACTACGGAAAAAAGACGAGGAGGAAGTACATTAACACAACAAGTCATCCGATTATCACGAAAAAATAAAGGGAGAAATTATGCTGAAAAAATAATTGAAATAGTTCAAGCGACTCGATTAGAAACGAAATATTCAAAAGAAGAAATACTAAATCTCTATGCTTCTTATGCTCCTTTTGGCGGAAATGTAGTTGGTCTTGAAACAGCTTCTTGGAGGTATTTTGGGATATCTTCACACGACTTAAGTTGGGGACAAACAGCTTCTTTGGCGGTTTTACCTAATGCACCTTCCTTAATATTTCCTGGAAAAAATGAAGCAATTTTAAAACAAAAACGAGATCGTTTATTGTTGAAATTATTTCAGAAAAGCATTATAGATCAAACTACATATGAACTTGCATTATTAGAAAGATTACCAGGGAAACCAATGCCACTTCCAGAAATTGCACCTCATTTCACAGAGAAAATTAGAAGAAGCAACAAGGGTATAAAATTAAAATCTACGTTAGAAATTCATCTTCAGAAAAAATTAAACAGAATAGCAAAAGAACATTATTTGCAATTAAGTCAAAATCAGATAAACAACCTTGCTATATTGGTGTTAGATGTAAATACTCGAGAAGTTTTAGGCTATGTTGGGAATGCTCCAACTTCAAAAGAGAATAATAATTATGTGGATATTATCGATAAATCTAGAAGTACAGGAAGTGTATTAAAACCATTATTATATGCTTCTTTATTAGATGCAGGAGAATTATTACCAAATACTTTAATTGCTGATATCCCAACCACAGTAAATGGATATAGTCCTGAAAATTTTGACAAAAAATTTAATGGAGCAGTACCAGCCAGTCTTGCTTTATCTAGATCTTTAAATGTTCCTGCAGTTAGAATGTTACGTGAATATGGGTTACCTCGATTTTATAATAAATTAAAAAAATTGAATCAGCCACATATTAATCAAGCGGCAGATTATTATGGATTGTCTTTGATTATAGGAGGAGCCGAAAGTTCGTTATGGGATATTACAAAAGTTTATGCAGGTATGGCTTCAACTTTACAATATTTCAATGCTTCCTCTAGTGAATATCGTCAATTTGAATATTTGGAACCTATCTATACATATAATGATGAGGTCAATTTTGGAAATAAAATAACAAGCACTTCAATTTTTAATGCAGGGGCTTTATACCATACATTAAAATCACTTCAAAAAGTAAATCGCCCAACGGGTGAAGAAAATTGGAGTTTTTTCACAAATGCCCAGCCTATTGCATGGAAAACCGGAACTAGTTTCGGATTTAAAGACGCGTGGGCAGTTGGTGTAACTCCACAATTTGCAATTGGTGTTTGGGTTGGAAATGCAGATGGAGAAGGACGTCCTGGGCTTACAGGAATTCAAGCCGCAGCACCTATTTTATTCGATGTATTAAGTCAGCTGTCAAATGATGGTTCTTGGTTTTCTGAACCTTTTGATGATTTAATTGAAGCTGAAGTATGTTTTAAAAGTGGGCTTTTAGCCAGTGATTTTTGTTCTGAAATTACTACTGAATGGATTCCTAAAGAAGGAATAAAAACTAAAAGCTGTAGCTTTCATAAAAGAGTTTTTTTAAACGCAAATGAAACCTATAGAGTTAATTCCTCCTGTTATTCAGTAGATAAAATGAGACAAAAAACTTGGTTTTCATTACCTCCAATTTTAGAATATTATTATGCTCCTCTGCACCCTGAATATTCACCTTTACCCTCATTTGCTGAAGGATGTTTACAAGAAGGAGAACAATTAATGGAGTTTATTTATCCGAAGAAAAATGAAGTAATTATTTTGCCTAAAGATTTTGATGAAAACCTAAATGAAGTAATATTTAAATTGGCTCATCGTCAACCTGAAACAAATGTGTATTGGTATTTAGATGCTGAGTTCATAGGTACGACAGAAACATTCCATGAGCTTTCTGTGTCAATTCAACCAGGAAATTATTTGTTAACTGCAACTGATCAGGAAGGAAATGAAGTAAAGCAAAAGGTTGAGATTATTGTGGCATCAAATGAGTGATTAATTTTCTATTTTAGTAGCATGAGATTTGGCTTCATTTTAAGTTGTTTAGTAACATTTCTTTTTTCTTCATGCAATGATTTAAAACAAGATTTTAAAAGTCAGAGTATAAGTGAAAATTGGCAATTTTCCGAAGAGAATGATACCACCTGGATGTCAGCAAATGTTCCAGGCACGGTTCAAACTGATTTGTTGAATTTAGATATGATTCCTCATCCGTTTAAACTAAATAATGAAGATTCAATTCAATGGATTTCTGAAAGAAATTGGATTTATAGAACTAAGTTTTCAGTCAATGAGGAAGTACTTCAAAAAACAAAACATTTATTAAATTTTGGAGGATTAGATACCTATGCTTCTGTTTTTTTGAATGATAGTTTACTTATTTCGACAAACAATGCTTTTCGAAGTTGGGAAGTAGACGTAAGCGATATACTTCAACTTGAAAATAACTTGAAAATAAAGTTTCAATCTACCGATTCGATAGAGGACAAAAAAGCGAGTAAACTCAAATATAGCTTACCTGAAGCACCTCGTGTTTTTACTAGAAAACCACAGTTTCAATATGGTTGGGATTGGGGACCGACGATAAAAACGATGGGAATTATTAGAGATATTTCCTTACAATCATATACTACTGCTCGATTGAAAGATGTCTTTCTTCAAACAAAATCTATTTCAGATTCATTAGCAATATTAAAAGCTAACATTGAAATCGAAGCTTCAGAATACAATGAAATAAACCTAGAAATTGAGAATAAAACAACAGGGAATATATCTACAACTTCTTTTGTAATTGATAATAATAAAACACAATATTCAGTTCCTATAACTATAAAAAACCCAAATTTATGGTGGACTCATAATTTAGGAGACCCATATTTGTATGAATTTGAAATCCGATTAAAACAAGGCAGAAAAACAATTGATGTTGTTTCAAAAAAAGTAGGAATTCGATCCATTGAATTAATTTCAGAAAAAGACAATCACGGAGATTCTTTTTACTTTAAACTGAATGGAAAACCTGTGTACATGAAAGGTGCGAATTATATTCCACAAAATATATTTTTACCTGAGATTACTTCAGAAAAAAGAATTCAATTACTCAACGATGTTGTCGATGCTAATATGAATATGCTTCGTGTTTGGGGTGGAGGAGTTTATGAAGAAGATGAATTTTATTCACTTTGTGATGAAAAAGGAATATTGATTTGGCAAGATTTTATGTTCGCTTGTGCTATGTATCCTGGCGATGCTGAATTTTTAGAAAATGTAAAGCAGGAAGCAATTGAGAATGTAAAACGTTTGCGTCAACATCCAAGTATTGCGCTTTGGTGTGGTAATAATGAAAACAGTGAAGGATGGCATCGTTGGGGTTGGAAAGACGGAAAAACGGAAGCGCAACAACAAGAAATTTGGGAAGGATATTATGCAACTTTTAACCATATTTTACCAAGAGTAATTGATAGCTTACAACCCTCTGTTTCGTATTGGGAATCCTCTCCAAAATTTGGACGAGGAGACAAACGCTATCAGTTTGAAGGCGATGCTCACGATTGGTGGGTTTGGCATGACGGCTATCCTTTTGAGCATTTTGAGGAAGAAGTGCCACGTTTTATGAGTGAGTACGGATTTCAATCGTTTCCGAGCATTGAAGCCATTCATTATTTCACAAAGCAAGATTCTATAGACATCTCACATCCATCTTTTAAAACACATCAAAAACATGCAAGAGGATTTTCATTGATTCGAGAATATATGGAACGAGATTTTCCCGTACCCACCGATGCTGAAGATTATGTGTATGTGAGTCAGTTATTACAAGCACATGGAATTACTAAAGGGATCAATGCACATCGAAGAGCTAAACCCTATAATATGGGAACTTTATATTGGCAATTAAACGATTGTTGGCCTGTAGTTTCTTGGTCGAGTATTGATGGTTTGGGTAATTGGAAAGCATTGCATTTTAAAGCTAAAAAAGCGTTTGAAAATATATTAATTTCTACTGAAGAGAAAGATGATGTTGTGGAAATATTTGTAGTAAATGATACTTTTTCTGAAATATCAGATACACTTCAAGTTAAGCATATGGATTTTAAAGGAAATATACTTTCTGAAGAAAAAACGCTAGTGAAAAGTGAAGCAAACAGCAGTTCAGTTTTAAAAACATTTAGTTTTTTTGAAAAAGAATTCGACACTTCTTTTACTTTTTTAAAAATCACCTATGGAAACGAACAGTATCTTCATTATTTTTCAAAACCTAAAAATTTGAAGCTAGATATTGATGAAATTGATTCAGAAATAATAAAAAATGAAGATGGTTTTTTAATTACTTTGCAATCTGAAACGCTGCAAAAAGATGTGTTTTTAAGTTTTGATAAAAAAGGCAAAATAAGCGATAATTACTTCGATTTATTGCCAAATGAGTCAAAAACAGTTCAATTTTACACAAAAATGGATAATATTGAGTTAAAAGTGAAAACCTTAAATCAACTAATAAACAAAAAATGAGAAACTATATTTTACTTTTTGT
>JAHRWC010000070.1 GCA_019090365.1 Flavobacteriaceae bacterium | reverse complement strand
TCTGGATCTGATGCATGGAAAGTATACATGAGAAGACAAACAAACACTGTAAACTACTCTGATGAATTGCCTTTAGCGCAAGGAATCAAATTTGATTTATAGTCAAATAAAAGTATAGATTTTAAAAACCCTTCAATTAGATTTTGAAGGGTTTTTTATTATATCTATTTTTATCTTAAAAAATGATTATGAAATACTTCCTTACCCTTTTATTGTTTTGCTCATTAATTTCCTGTAATAATTCTGATGATGATGAAATCTTATGTACCGAAGTATATATATACGGTTTAAATATTATGGTATTTGATTCTTCAAATCAACAACTAATAGGGGATACAGCAACTGTAACTGCCACAGACGGTAATTATTCTGAAGAATTAATGTTTTTCACTGAATCTTTTAGTGGAGCTGGAGAACGTGCCGGTGATTATATAGTAACCGTAACTGCTGAAGGATATGAAACCTATACAACACAAACCATCACTTTATTAGAAGATGAATGTCATGTAATTCCGCAGTCTTTTAATGTTCAATTAATTCCAAATTAGAAAATCAATACTTATTACTAAAAAAGTATCATTTTCATTGATTTTTTAATCATTTCATGCCTTTTTTGATCAAAAATCGTTGTTTTTTTACATGTTTAGTAATTTAAATTGAGTTTCATTCTAAAACTTTTATAATTTTATACAGGGTGAAAAACATTTGATTTTAATCAAAAATGACTCATTTTTGGCTAGTTCTAGTCTTTTTTAGTTGATTTTAGTCTAAAAAATGGAATTTTTATCAATTATTGTGATTCTGCTTGATTTACAAAAAAGACAATCAAAGCAATCACTGAAAGTATTAAAAGAACAAAGAAGAAAATCTTCCAAAATGAATAAGGTCGTTTCCCTGAAAGTTTCCCAGATTCACCATTCACATAAAAGTTATAAAGCTTCCCCTTAAATTTATATGCACTAACATAAACAGGCAATAAAATATGCTTAAAAGTTTCTTCTGTAAGTTTCATATTGATGGATGAAACTCTTTGAGTATCACCTCCAATATCTCTTCGAGCCCACCGATTAGCTATAATGCGAGCTTCTTTTTCTGCTTCTATATGACCATCTTTTAGAGTGATGGTATATTTTTCAGTAATAAACCCAGCTAAAAAGCTACTATCAAATGGCTTTAATAATTTTAGATTCCATTTAGAAATCTTTTTAGGAATAATCCCAGAACGTTGTTTTGAAGCTTTTTCAAGAATGTCATCTACAAAACCACTAATCGATCCAGATGCTGGATACCATCGTGTTCTACGCTCTTGAACCGTTCTTCTGTTTTTACCACTTCCCACCGTTTTAGTAACATAGTAATATTGCCCTCTTTGACCAGTATACGTAGCATCTAATTGTGCGTCAAACGTCCAATAAGGTAAATACAAACCTTTCGTGTTTTTTGGATCTAAAGTGGCTTTTTTTAATTTATTTGGAGCAAACCATAACTTTTGAACCCAATTTTTAAAAACTGTATGCGCTTTTTCTTGATCAATTTGAAATGGTAAAACAGCTCCTGGAATAATCCAATCTTCCTTATAAGCATCTTCTACAATCAAAGGCATACTACAATACACGCAATGCAACGATTTATAGTTTTCTTCAACGTGTTGATTGGCACCACAATTTTTGCAATGTAGCATGGTAATTTCTTCACTATGGGTTTGCCCTCCCATTTCACTTAAATAAGCTTTAAGTTCTAGTTCTTCAAACTCGTTTTCTAAAGGGATTATTTCTTCTGTATGACTACAATACTCACAATTTAATACAGTAGTCCCAGGTGCATATAGCAATTCTGCGCCACAGTTAACACAGGACTTTTTTAATTCAGATTTTTGTGTAGAAGTATCAGACATAGATGAAAAGAAATGATAGCATTGTTCTGAATACAATTCCTAAATTTTTTAAGACTTGTATTCAGAAAAACACATGTATTCTATTAGGCTCCTGGTAAAGGTGGTGGAGTATTTCCGCCTAAAAAGGCTTTCAATTCTTCAACTGTATTTAGTGCTGCCCAATTATCCATTCCTTGTTTCCATACCAACGTTTCTTTATTAATCGTACGGTTTGCAAATAACGCTTTAAGTTGTTCCATGGTTGCAGGTCCTGCTTGTTGTCCATTTGCTGCATAAAAATATTGAACCGGAGTTGGCATTGGTGGTGGCATCATGCCTCCTTGTTGAACTGGCATTTGTTGTTGTCCGCCCATTTGTGGACTCATCATTCCGCCCATTTGTTGCGCTAACACAAAGCCCATTCCCATTCCCATTCCAGCACCAGCAGTTCCACCTTCATTAATAGCGGCTGCTTCAATTGCTTTTGCAGTTTTGAATTTTGTTAACTTATCTAAGTCTAATTTATCTATACGACTGTATTCGAAAATCTCTTTTTTAAGATCTTCAGGCATTGAAACATTTTCAATAAAGAATTTTTCAAGAGAAATACCTACTGAACCAAATTCAGGTTGCATTACTTCTTTACATGTTTCTGAAAGCTCCGTGGTGTTAGCAGCATACAATTCGATTGGAAGGTTTGCTTCTCCAACAGTATCTGTAAAACGTGTTGCAATTAAACTTTTAAGATGTTCATTGATTTCGAAATTAGTGAAGTTATTATCAGTACCTACGATATCTACAATGAATTTACCAGCGTCACTTATTTTAAAAGCATAGGTTCCAAAAGCACGAATTTCAACCAAACCAAAACGATCATCATTTAGCGTGATAGGATTTTTAGTTCCCCATTTTTCATCCGTAAAAAGGTGTGTGTTTACAAAATACACTTCAGCTTTAAATGGGCTGTCAAAACCATATTTCCAGCCTTTTAATGTAGAAAGAATTGGTAAGTTTTGCGTATTTAAAGTATATGTCCCTGCTGTAAAAACATCGGCTAATCGACCTTCATTAATAAATACAGCAGTTTGTCCTTCGCGAACAATTAATTTGGCTTCGTTTTTTATTTCATTTTGGTAACGCTCAAAACGATGACATATCGTATCGTCTGTATAATCGAGCCATTCGATAATATCAATAAATTCGTTACTCAGTTTTTCTTTGATTTTGTCGAAAATCCCCATGGTTACTTTTTTTATTTTGTTGAACTATAAAGGTAAAGAAAGCTTTAGATAAATACAAAACACTAATAAATTAGTTTTTAATTATTATCTTTAATGTTCTCCCCAATATTATTTTATCATGCTATGAAAAAAATTAGTTTAATAATACTTTTTATTGTTACAGGGATTACTAATGCGCAAATTGTAAATATTCCAGATGTTAATTTTAAAAATGCTTTAGTTAACTACAATGTTGCTGATTTTGGAGATGGCAATCTAGTTAAAGTAGATGAAAATAATGATGGTGAGATTCAGGTAAATGAAGCACAATCAGTAAATAAACTATTTGTTGGATTTTATGATATTGTTTCTTTAGAAGGCATTGAAGCATTTACAAATTTAATTGAATTAGAGTGTCGCAATAATGATTTAATAAGTTTAGATTTATATTATAATCCTTCACTTGAGGTTTTAAATTGTTATGTAAATGATTTGATATTCCTAAATGTTTCTGAAAATTTGAACTTGACAACTTTAAATTGTGGTGCAAATGATTTAATTGATTTGGATATATCGAAAAAACTCCTATTAAAATATTTAATTTGTGAAAGAAATGAATTAATTAGCTTAGATGTTTCACAAAACATAAACCTTCTTGAATTGGATTGTAAAAAAAATAACATTCCCGATTTAATAGTAAATCAAAATATCGCTATTGAAAAAATTTGGTGTTACGAAAATTCAATTGCAAGCCTTGATGTATCTAATAATCCAAATTTAACATTATTGTGGTGTGATGATAATAATATT
>JAHRWC010000069.1 GCA_019090365.1 Flavobacteriaceae bacterium | reverse complement strand
TCACTTTGATTGTCAGAAATAAAATTTGAATAATTGAGGTGACCAACTTCAGCGAGACTAACTGGATATGCTTCAATACCAATATAATCCACAGTCCAATTGTTCTTGACTACTTCCCAAAAAGTTATAAACGCATTAAGTCCTGTGCCAAAACCTAATTCTAAAATTGATATCGTTTTATTTTCTGAAGTCTCAATAAAATGATGAAGTCCATTTTTTACAAACACATGGTAAGCTTCTTGAATCGCACCATGCTTAGAGTGATAATACTCATTAAGGTCTTCTAAATAGATAGTTTTAGAACCATCTGCAGTTGTAATTATTTCACGCTTCAACTAATGTTAATTAATTAATAATTTTTTAATCCTTGGAATAGGCCCAACACATTCTGTTTTATGGCACATTACACAAGTATTAATAGCATTGTTATAACGATCTTTTAATGGTATGGTTGACGCTGAATTAAATATTTCTTTTTCGCTTTCAATAAAAGTTTTTGAATAGGCTTCAAAAGTTTCGTTTCTATTTTTTGCATCCGATAATTTTGCTGAATGTATTTTCAAGAAATTTTCTGGAAAATCATCTAAAGGTTCACCAGCAATAATCTTTTTCTTAATTTCTTCATTAAACTCGAACATATCGTTCATATGCAATGACATTTCAGAAGGAGTATATAAATCAAAATCTTCAACTGAATTCACTTCTGAAGTTTCAACTTTTTCTTCTTTTATAGTATTACAAGAAATCAAAAAAAGAATAGCGAATATGAATGAAATATTTTTCATTATTACATTTTTACAAGAACACCGTCAGCTTCAAAAGAAAGTGTTTTTTCAATCTCAGTGATTGCTTCAATTTCTTCTTTTGTTTTTCCAGCATCCTCTGCATAATGTCTTTGTTCCTCAACAGAAACTTCAGCAACAAAAGCCTTTCCATTTACAATCACTTCTTTCCCTGCAATATTTTTTGGCATAAAGAAACCATAGTCTTTAAATTTAACCATAGATTCATCATCTCCCAAATCCAAACGCATCCAGCATCCTTTAGCCTGACATACTTCGTTCACTTTTGCTATAAACTTTACAACAGCAGTATCTCCTGCTTTTAGTGTTTTGTATTTTTCAATGATTTCAGCATTAGACATAGCTCCATCTGCAGTAATTTCAGCTCCAAAAGGCGCATAATTAACCTCTTGCTTTGCTATTTCTTTTTCAACTTTAGCTTCAGTTTTTTTATCTGATTTACAAGAGATAATAAGTAGTGAAAGGCAAAAAATTGCAACTATTTTTTTCATGTTAGTTAATTTTAAAATTATAATATATAAACGTATAATATACTACAAAATTAAGGTTTTTACAATTATAAATTACCCTAAATTTTGAGTACTTTTGTATAAAATTTCACCCTGTTTATGAGTTCAATCACACAAAAATTAGTTTCTGTAGAAAAAGTAACCGAATCAAAAATCGATCAAGTTGATTTTGACAACTTAGTTTTCGGAAAACAGTTTACAGATCATATGTTCGAATGTGATTTTATCGACGGTTCTTGGCAAAATCCAACGATTAAACCGTTTGGTCAAATCATGATGTCCCCTGCTGCTAAAGTTTTTCATTACGGTCAAGCTGTTTTTGAAGGAATGAAAGCATATAAAGATGACAATGATAAAGTTTGGTTGTTCCGTCCACATGAAAATTTTAAGCGAATAAATAAATCGTCTAAGCGATTAGCTATTCCTGAATTTCCAGAAGATTTTTTCTTTGAAGGTCTGGAAACCATGCTCAACATGGACAAAGACTGGGTAAAGAAAGGTGAAGGTAATTCGGTTTATATCCGTCCATTTGTGATTGCTACAGAATGTGGCGTTGCTGCGGCACCTTCTTCAGAATATAAATTTATGATTCTGTTATCTCCTGTTCAAGCCTATTATAAAGGTGAAGTGAAAGTTGTGATTGCACAAAGTTTTAGTAGAGCTGCCGATGGTGGTGTTGGAGCTGCTAAAGCTGCTGGAAATTATGCTGCTCAATTTTACCCAACGAATCTTGCAAAAGAGCAAGGCTTTCAACAAGTGATTTGGACTGATGCCAATGAACATAAATATTTGGAAGAAGCTGGTACAATGAATGTGTTTTTTAGAATTAATGACACCTTAATTACTGCTCCAAATAACGATCGTATTTTAGATGGAATCACTAGAAAAAGTGTGATTTCACTTGCTGAATTAGAAGGGATCTATGTTGAAGTAAGACGTATTACTGTAACCGAACTGATTGAAGCTTCTAAAGATGGCTCTTTAAAAGAAATATTTGGATCTGGAACTGCTGCGGTAATTAGTCCAGTTTCTGCTTTCAGTTATGATCATAAAACTTATGACCTTCCAAAAATAGATGACAGTTATGCCTCAAGATTTAAAAGTAAATTGATGGATATTCAGTACAATAGAGCTGAAGACCCATTCCATTGGAGACATGAAATAAAATAAATTTAGAGATTACTTCTCTAGAATAGATTTTATATCTGGCTTAAAATAATTTGGCCCTTTTAATACTTTTCCGTCTTCTCGGTAAATAGGTTTTCCGTCAGCACCTAACTTACTCATATTACTTCGTTGGATTTCATTGAACACTTCTTCAATTTTATCTTGCATTCCATGCTCTATGATGGTTCCACATAAGATGTATAACATATCTCCAAGAGCATCTGCAACTTCGACCAAATCGTTATTGTTAGCTGCTTCTAAATATTCTTCATTTTCTTCTTTCATTAAATTGAAACGAAGTAGATTTTTTGCTTTTGGCAATTCTGCTGTGGGAGTATGTTTAATTCCTAAACCAAATGCATCGTGGAATATATGTACGTCTGTTATTTTATTTTTCATATTTATTGCCCGAGAAGTCGGGGAACTTATTAATTAGAGTTGTATTTTTACCGTCATAAAACTACAAATTTATGTTTAGTACTGGGCAGTTGATTTTTGTTATTTTCTTTGTAATAGCATTTGTTATCTTAATCACTATTAGTTACCGTAAAGACAAAAAAATTCATCAGAAACATTATAAAGGTAGTATTTGGATTTTAATAGGTTTTATATTTTTTATAGGCATTCTTCTTGCCTTAAAGTTGTGGTTAAAGCCCTAAACATCAACTATAACATATACAATAATATTCACTAATAGGCAAGTTGTTAGTTCTATTATTTAGTGGTACGTTTATAAAATCTACCCTGTATTGGGTATGGTTTATTGCCAACTAATTATAGATTTTTGTTTCATTAATTAATCATTATGGATAAGAAAGCAACACCTATTACCATGCTAATCATAGCACTAATAATATTTACAATTTTATTTATCTATTTATTAAAGGGTGAAGTTAACGAACAATCTTTTTGGTTGGTAAGAGTTTTAACTGCATTATCAGCTGCTGGAATTAGCATGTCTCTTTCTGGAACTATCAATATTGGAACAAAAGAAAATATTAGAACTCTTGCTGAAAAAGAACCAAAAATAACGGCTGCAGGTTCCTTAGCCATTTTTGTTATTGTGTATTTGTTTAATCCTATAAGTTTTTAGGATGAAAGAATTAGATTTTACAAAAGAAAAAGCAGACTTATTTCTAGAGTTATATGGAGAATGC
>JAHRWC010000010.1 GCA_019090365.1 Flavobacteriaceae bacterium | reverse complement strand
CAATGAATTATTCGAAAAAAATGTTCCGTGAGGATGCTCTTAAAGGTACAACAATCGTAGTCACTGGAGGTGGTAGTGGCCTTGGTAAAGCCATGTCTAAATATTTTTTGGAACTTGGTGCTTCAGTTGCTATAACTTCACGAAACCTAGAAAAATTAAAAGCTACAGCACAAGAACTTGAAGCTGAAACCGGCGGAAAATGTTTACCACTACAATGTGATGTTCGGCTTTATGATCAAGTTGAAGCCATGCACAAACAAGTTATAGATCATTTTGGATCGGTTGACGTTTTATTAAATAATGCAGCGGGTAACTTCATATCTCCTACTGAACGCCTTTCAGCAAATGCATTTGATACTATTATTGATATTGTTCTAAAAGGAACCAAAAACTGTACGTTGGCTTTTGGTAAGCATTGGATTGCTCAAAAAGAAACGAATAAAGTGGTCTTAAATATAGTTACAACGTATGCTTGGACTGGTTCTGCTTATGTTGTGCCAAGTGCTACAGCAAAAGCTGGTGTTTTAGCTTTGACAAGATCTTTAGCTGTTGAATGGGCAAAATATGGCATGCGTTTTAATGCGATTGCTCCAGGTCCGTTCCCAACTAAAGGAGCTTGGGATCGTTTATTACCAGGTGAATTAAAAGAAAAATTCGATTTAGCAAAAAAAGTACCATTGAAGCGTGTTGGCGAACATCAAGAATTAGCAAATTTAGCTGCATACCTTGTTTCAGATTTTTCAGCTTATGTTAACGGTGAAGTAATTACAATTGATGGTGGAGAATGGTTGAAAGGCGCTGGACAGATGAATTTACTTGAAGAAGTTCCAGAACAAATGTGGGATATGCTTGAAATGATGATACGTTCTAAAAAAAATAAATAGACAAAACTCATTTATATGATAATTCACACACACATTTGTTTGTCGTGGTGGCAAATGCAACAATATAGAGCTGTTGCGCAGCAACTATTTAGTTGCATTTGACGTTACTTAAAAAAAATGATGATACGTGCAAAAAAGAACAAATAAATCATTTTATTTAGTATAAATCATTCAACATCAATCTTAAAAAAACTTGTTCACTATCTGTTAACAAATTTCATTTTCTATCCACATAATTAGTTGTATTTTTAACTCTAAATTTTGCTTCAAAATCTATGGGAAAAATTATTGCAATAGCAAACCAAAAAGGAGGTGTTGGTAAAACGACAACTACTATAAATCTTGCAGCTTCACTGGGGGTATTAGAAAAGAAAGTATTGTTAATTGATGCTGACCCACAAGCAAATGCTTCTTCAGGATTAGGAATTGATGTTGAAAAAGTTGAAAAAGGAACCTATCGTTTATTAGAACATTCAACTTTGGCAAAGGATGTAATAATTCCAACCAATTCACCCAATGTTGATATTATCCCTGCTCATATTGATTTAGTTGCTATTGAAATTGAACTTGTAGATGTTGAGAATCGTGAGTCTATGCTTAAAAAAGCTATCAATGATATTGTTGATGACTATGATTATATTCTAATCGATTGTGCTCCTTCATTAGGTTTACTGACTTTAAATGCTCTTACTTCGGCCCATTCAGTTATTATTCCAATTCAATGTGAATATTTTGCTCTTGAAGGGTTAGGAAAATTATTGAACACAATAAAAAGTGTTCAAAAGGTGCATAATTCAGAATTAGACATTGAAGGATTATTATTAACGATGTACGATTCTAGACTTAGACTTTCAAATCAAGTTGTTGAAGAAGTGAAAAAACACTTCGACAAAATGGTTTTTAAAACAATCATTCAACGTAACGTTCGTTTAGGAGAAGCACCAAGTTTTGGTGAAAGTATTATTAGTTATGATGCAGATAGTAAAGGTGCTAATAATTACTTAAGTTTGGCACAAGAATTAATTGAAAAAAACACGTAATAATTTCATGGCGAAAGCAACTAAAAAACAAGCTTTAGGACGCGGACTTTCTGCGCTTTTAAAAGATCCTTCAAATGACATTACCTCTGCAAATGATAAGAATGCAGATAAAGTTGTTGGAAGTATTGTAGATTTAGAACTTAGCGCTATAGAAGTGAATCCGTTTCAACCTAGAACTAGTTTTAATGAAGAATCGCTAAGAGAATTAGCGTCTTCTATTAAAGAATTAGGTGTTATTCAACCAATTACTGTTAGAAAATTAGGTTTTAACAACTATCAATTGGTAAGTGGAGAAAGAAGATTTAGAGCTTCAAAATTAATTGGTTTAGATCGAATTCCTGCATTTATTCGCATTGCAAATGATCAAGAATCATTAGAGATGGCTTTGGTTGAAAATATTCAAAGACAAGATCTAGATCCTATAGAAATTGCACTTTCTTATCAACGTTTAATTGAAGAAATTCAGGTAACCCAAGATGAGCTTAGTGATCGTGTTGGAAAAAACCGTTCTACTATTGCAAATTACCTTCGTTTATTACGTTTAGATCCTATTATTCAAACAGGAATGCGAGATGGGTTTATTAGTATGGGACATGGTAGAGCTAT
>JAHRWC010000068.1 GCA_019090365.1 Flavobacteriaceae bacterium | reverse complement strand
TGTTTAATTGGAGATGTGTTTCTATTAGATGATGCTTATTTTATAGCTGGTCTTGCTTCATTTCTAATAGGACATTTAGTTTTTACTTACGCATTTTTGTCATTAAAAGGTTTTCAGAAAAAATATGGAATTTTTGGAATACTATTATTCATTGGCTTGGTCTATTTCTTTTATCTGAAACCAAGCTTAGGTGAAATAACTATTCCTGTTGGAATATATATACTGGTAATTGTATTGATGAATTGGCAAGCTCTTTCACTCTATTCAAATGAAAAGAACAAAGCATTTTTGATGATAAGTATAGGGGCAATATTATTTTTGATTTCGGATTCAATCTTAGCATTCGATAAATTTAAAGAACCATTTTCTTTAGCTGGTATTCTAATTCTATCAACTTATTGGACAGCAATAAGTATGTTCGCTTATTCTGTTATTTCAAAAGAAAGACAGTAAATTTAAAGTAGTTTTTTAAAAGTTCTCCTTCGTCTATAGACCCTTGGTTGCATATTTTTCCATATTTGATGGATAGCAAAGTTGTCTTCTAATTCTGGAGTTCTAAAGCATGTTTTAATTCCTTTTTCGGTAAATGTATTATAATATTCATTAAATATTAAAGCATGAACACCTTTGTTTTGATAATCTGGATGAATTCCTATTAAATAAAAAATAACATCTTTACTGTTCTTTTTAGCATTTAAGATATGCCTAAAACCAAAGGGGAATAATTTGCCATTAATTTTTTGCAATGCTTTTGAAAAGGCCGGCATAACAATGGCAAAACCTACCATATTATCATCTTTATCTACAATAAACTTAATATATTCAGGATTTATAAAACTAATAAATTTCTTTTTGAAGTAATTTTTTTGAATTTCATTAATCGCTACAAAAGATGATAATGAAGCATAACTCTCATTAAACAAATCGAACATTTTATCGACATATGGCATCACCTCACTTGTTTTGGTAAATTTTAACGCTTTTAATTGATAACGCTTTTTTATTATATTTTGAGCTTTGTAGAAAAATTCAGGTTTTACATTTTCAAATGGAAATACACTTTCAGAATATTTCTTTTCTACAATGTACTGGGCAGCTTCATAATGTTTTATATAATAAGGATGATTATACCAAGTAACCATTGGAGCAATGTCATCAAATCCTTCAGTTATTAAACCTACTTTATCTAAATTAGAAAAACCAACAGGTCCTTCTGTGTACTCTAATTGATTTGCTTTTCCAATTTTGTCTACTTCTAATAATAAGGCTTGAGAAACTTCTAAATCATCAATAAAATCAAACCAACCAAAACGCATTTTCTTTTGGTTTTGTTCATTGACTTCCAACCAATTAATTATTGCAGCAATTCTTCCGACAATTTCACCATTTTTATAAGCTAAAAAATAGGACGCTTCCGCATTTTCAAAAACAGGGTTTTTTGAAGAATCAAGGGTGTCAAGTTCTGCTTTTAATAAAGGTGGAACCCAATATTTGCAATCTTTATATAGCTTAAAAGGAAACTTTATAAATTGTTTAAGTTCTTTCTTGCTATGAATTTGTTTTACTTCAATCATAAAATTATCTTCTAACGACCTCCATCATCTTCAATTTCAAAATCATCTTTTCGTTTTTTCTTTTTGTCTTTTTTCTTTTTCTTGGAATTTAATTTACCTTCTTTCTTTTTATCTCTACCAGCTTTTCCTTTTTCTTCTATGTACTCATCACTGTCATGCATATCAAATCTGTATGAAACTCCTATTCTTCCATAGGTTCTAGAAGGTGTGTCTTTAAAATTTAGTAATACAGCTGCATCTACATGAAAATTATTATTTACTAATACTGCAGTACCAACTCTAAACAATTGATCTGAATAAAAGTCACTCTTTATACCTTCATTTTCAACAAATACAGAAAAATGAGTAGTAAACGTATGGGTTAAAGTTAATAAATAACCATAGCTAGGATAATCAGTACCAATCCTATCAGCTACAATATTAGTTACAAACACCCAACCTCCAATCCAGTTGTTTTGTGTAGAAAGTACAACTTTCGGGCTGATCATACTTTCTGGCTCTGGAGTAAATGGGTTATCGGCAAAATCAAAATTTGCTCCCGCAAAAATTGATATTGCAGGTATTAAATCTCTCCATTGAAAAGAATTGTTTGCTTTCCAACTATATAAGTTTGGGCCTTCTAAGACTCTTTTTCTATAAGGATCATAAAACAAGTATTTTGCACCAATAGTATTGTTTCTAAAATTGCTGAATTTTGTATCTCCAACTGAAGAAGAAACATTATTAGATTGATATGTTCCTTGTAAGCTAACTTCTAATTCTTCTTTCCAAAACCCATAACGCACTCCATAATCAATTGCAAAGGCATTTGTTTCAGTGTTTCTTAAATTATGTTTTTCTTTTCCTAAACCAAACCCAGTTTCAATTTGAAGGACATTTTTTCCTACTGAAAAAGCTCCTTGAGAAAACCCAGGTCTGTTTGAATTTATTTCTTCTGTATATTGAGCCGAAGCTAAAGTATAACTAAGTAAAAAGAATAAACAGTAACTAAATTTAGTGTTCATATAGTGTGTTTTTAGGGATTATTATAGAACAATCTCTTACTTCAAAGATAGAAGAATTTATCATTTTTTTAATAGTTAGATATTCTTCTTTTTCTTTATCATTGATTACTTTTGAAAAAGATTTAATTGTACTATGACTTTTCTAAAAACGTTATTAATCATTCTTCTGGTATATTTAGGGCTAAAGATTTTATTTAGGCTAGCTAAACCTTACCTTTTGAGGTATATAGCTAAAAAAGCAGGCACTCATTTTGAAAAATCTTTTGGTGGTTTTGCAAATCAAAATCCAAATCAGCCAAAAAATAAAGAAGGAGATATTAGTATTGATAAAGCACCTTCTAATAAACAAACATCAAAGAATACTGTTGGTGAATATGTAGATTTTGAAGAAATCGATTAAATCTTTCTGTCTTTATCTGTTTTCATAAATTGTTTATTCTATATATTATCCTCATTTATTAGCATATTTTTTATAATTTCCCCAATATTAATGTATTTACTGTATGCAGCGTTTTAAAGACTTTATCCCACATTTAGTTGTTTTTCTTTTATTCATAATTGCTTCTCTAGCATATTTTAGTCCGGTATTGCAAGGGAAAGAAATATTCCAAAGTGATATTGTTCAATATACAGGAATGGCTAAACAACAAAACGACTTCAGAAAATCAACAGGAGAAGAAACGTATTGGACTGATGCAGCATTTGGAGGAATGCCTACCTATCAATTAGGAGCTAAATACCCTCATAATTACATAAAGAAATTAGACTTAACATTACGTTTTTTACCTCGACCAGCCGATTATTTATTCTTATATTTTATAGGTATTTACATTCTTTTTTTAGTTTTAAAAGTTGATTATAAACTTGCCTTTTTAGGAGCTCTAGCTTTTGGATTTTCAACTTATCTCATTATTATACTTGGAGTTGGTCATAATGCAAAAGCACATGCAATAGCCTATATGCCCTTAGTTTTAAGCGGAATAATTCTCACATTTAGGGGGAAATATCTCTCTGGGTTTTTACTGACAACAGTAGCTATGGCTTTGGAGTTAGTTGCAAATCACTTTCAAATGACCTATTACTTATTATTATTGGTTATAGTTTTAGGGATAGCATATTTTATTGATGCTTATAAAAAGAAAATGATTCCACATTTCTTTAAAGCTTTAGCAGTTATGTTTGTTGGAGTTGTAGTTGCTTTAGGATTAAATGCGACTAATATTATGGCGACAAAGGAATATGCTGATACTTCTACACGTGGAAAAAGTGAATTAACCATTAATCCTGATGGAACAAATAAAGTGTCTTCAGGAGGGTTAGATTATGAATACATTACAGAATACAGTTATGGCTTAGCTGAAAGTTTTAACCTTTTTATACCTCGTTTTATGGGAGGAGGCTCAGCAGAACCATTTCCGAAAGAAGCAGAAGCAATCGAAGAAATTTTACGTTTAGGCGCTACTCCTACAGAAGCTAATCAGTTTTTATCTCAAGTCCCAATGTATTGGGGAGATCAAACCTATGTAGGTGCACCAGCATATATAGGTGCAGTTGTTATATTTTTAGCGGTACTAGCCTTATTTTTAGTTAAAGGTAGATTGCGATGGTGGATTGTAGGAGGATTTGTATTGAGTTTACTTTTATCTTGGGGAAAGAATTTTTCTTTTTTAACAGAATTCTTTATTGAATATGTTCCTCTCTATAACAAGTTTAGAGCTGTATCTTCAATACAAGTGATCATTGAATTAGTATTACCTATTATTGGGATAGTTGGTTTGCATCAGTTTTTTAATAAAATGGAACGTGCTGAAGAGAAGAAGAAAGCACTTTTATGGGCTACAGGAATATTAGGCGGAATTTCATTAATTTTTATTTTGTTTAAATCTGCTCTATTTGATTTTGCAAGCCCGTACGATAGCTATTTTATGGAAGAATTAGGTTTTCCATTTGTTGATGCAGTAAGAAGAGATAGAGCTTCATTAATGACCTCAGATTCTATACGAGCATTGATTTTTGTCTTGTTGTCTTCAGGAGTATTATGGTTTTATTTAAAAGAAAAAGTTTCAAAAAATCTAGCAATAGGAATTTTTGCTATTTTAATCGTTGTTGATTTAGTTTCAGTGGATAGACGATATGTAAATAACGAAGATTTTGTTTCTTCAATTCAGGTGAAACAACCTTTTCAGAAGAACAATGCTGATTTACAAATTTTAAAGGACGATGATCATTTTAGAGTGTATGAGGTAAGAAGTCCTTTTAACAGTGGAAGAGCGAGTTATTTTCACAATGCATTAGGAGGTTACCATGCAGCCAAACCAGGTAGAATTCAAGATTTAGATAATTTTTATATTAGTAAAGGTGATATCGGTATCTTAAATATGATGAATGTAAAATACATCATCGGTCAAGCTGAAAATGGATCCTCAGTTGCACAAATAAACCCGTATGCAAATGGTAATGCTTGGTTTATTGAAAATGTGATGATTGCTAAAGATGCTAATGAAGAAATACAATTATTAGATAGTTTAAATACGAAAGAAACAGCGATAATACATGCTATATTTAAAGAACAACTCCCAACAAAAGAGATGATAAGAGATAGTTTAGCTAGCATTGAATTAGTTGAATATGCTCCAAATCATTTAGTGTATGAATCTGAATCTAAATCAGATCAATTGGCGTTATTCTCTGAAGTGTATTATTCAAATGGATGGAACGCATATTTAAATGGTGAGCCTATAGATTATTTAAGAGCTAATTATGTGCTAAGAGCGATGCCTATTCCTTCGGGAATCAATAAAATAGAATTTAAATTTGAACCTCAAGTTGTGAAAACGGGAAGTATGATTTCACTTTCAAGCTCTATAATTTTCTTATTAATTATTGGTGGAGGATTATTTTTGAGTTTCAGAAAAAAAGAAGTTAAAGATTCATAAACTTAATATGAAACGAGCATGCTAAAAAGTTTATCGGCTATTGAAATGACAAATAGCGAACAGCATGTGACCGCTAAAAAATAATATAGACTCATGAAACGTGTACTCATTATAGCGTATTATTGGCCACCAGCTGGAGGGCCTGGAGTACAGCGTTGGTTAAAATTCGTTACTTATTTTAGAGAATTTGGTATTGAACCTATCGTGTATACGCCAGAGAATCCACATTATCCTTTAGTGGACAATCATATTTTAAACGAAGTTCCAAAGGGAATTGAAGTCATAAAACAACCAATTAAAGAGCCTTATCGTTTCGCTCAATTATTTTCTAAAAAGAAAACCAAGCAAATTAGTAGTGGAATAATCACAAAAAAACAAGCTTCAATTGTTGAAAGAGTGATGTTATGGGTGAGGGGAAATTATTTTATTCCTGATGCACGTATTGGATGGGTGAAACCTTCAGTTAAATACTTAAAAGAGTATATAAGTCTGAATAGCATTGATGCGGTAATTACTACGGGGCCTCCCCATAGTATGCATTTAATTGGATTGGATTTAAAAAAAGATTTAAATATTACTTGGATAGCAGATTTTAGAGATCCTTGGACTACAATTCATTATCACAAATCTTTACAACTGAGTGATTCTTCAGAAAAAAAGCATAAACAGCTAGAAAAGGAAGTATTACAAAATGCAAATTGTATAGTTGTTACAAGCCCAAACACCAAAAAGGAATTTCAAGATATTACAGAACAACCTATAGAAGTTATTACCAATGGTTATGATACAAACCACAGTATAGAAACAATACTAGATGACAACTTTACTTTAGTACATATAGGTTCATTATTGAGTGGAAGAAATCCAGAAGTATTATGGAAGGTTCTTTCTGAATTATGTCTAGAAAATGAAAACTTTGCAAATGATTTTAAACTTAAATTGATAGGAGCCGTTAGTAAGGAAGTGATTGATAGTTTAAAGAATTATCAATTAGTTGAAAATACTGAAGTTGTTGGTTATGTTTCGCATCAAGAAGCCTTACAATTTCAGCATAATGCTCAAATGCTTTTATTAATTGAAATGAATACAGTAGAAACACGCTCAATTATTCCTGGAAAGTTATTCGAATATTTATTAGCCCAACGACCAATAGTAGCCTTAGGTCCAGAAGGAAGTGATATTGAAGCTATAATTTCAGAAACAAATTCTGGTAGGTTTTTTAATTATGAAGATGAACTTCAGTTAAAAAAGGAGATTGCTTATTCTTATCAGTTATATTCTGAAGGAAAACTAAAAGTTGTTTCTAATGGAATTGAAAAGTATAGTAGGAGGGAACTTACTCAAAAAATGGCAGAAACCATTAAAAGAAGTTTTTAGTAAAAACTCAAAGAGGTATACTTACTCTTACAAATATTATTCTTATCCTTCGTTTTGTTTATTTATCCTTTTCCATAACCTAACCAGCTCACTAATAATTGGTTAATTGTAAAAACCACAGATATTGTTAGAATTATTATTGAATACTTGATTAATTTTTCTTTAAAAGTTGCTTTTGACTTTTCATCAAAATGGGTTAGAGTTTTAAGCACTTCTACAATTTTTTCTTTGTTAATTAAGAGAATAGTAAATAACATTAGAAGATATATTATTGCACTTGCTAAAGCACCGTATTCATCTAGAAAAAATATATCAAATACAATGACGTTAACCATTATTGAAATAAGAATTAAGGTTCCAATTAGTTTTGTTTTATTGAAGAGCAGCATTAATGCGCCTATAATTTCTGCTATTCCAATAAATAGCATGTAACCAAAAGACCGTCCCATAAAAACCCAGGCTAAATCAAAATCTGGTATTTGACTAATAGGCATTGTTTCAATTTCAGGAGGTATTGAATCTGGAGTATAAAATTGAGCACCTAAAACTTTCCCTAATCCATAGGCGGTTAGAAAAAAGAATACGTAAAGGCGGCAGACGATTTCAATTAAGTTTTTATAGTTAATACTTTTCATTGATCAGTAATTTATTGAGCTAATTTTTATTGAATAACTTTTATAAGACTCTGCTTTAGAAGAAATGGTTACAGATATGATACTCTTATTTAATTTTATAATAAAAACAAAACCCCTGCTAAATATTTCAATTTAACAGGGGTTTCAAACTAACCAACCAAAAAATTATCCTCTACTTCTCTTAGAAACCTTCCCATTAGAACGACTGCTACTTTTGCGAACCGTTTGTTTAGGTTTAGTTTGTGAAGTTCTCTTTGTCACTGTTCTTTTTTGAGAACCTGAACGAGAAGTAGTACTTCTTTTTACTGTATTTCCTCTGTTTTTTGATACAGAGCTTCTTTTATTATTAGATTGAACAACTGGTCTTCCTTTAGATCTATTTACAGTAGTAGTTTTTTTAGAAACTGTTCTACTTGTACTCGTGTTCATTCTATAGTTATTTTTAACTTCTTTTCTATTTGAGGTAACTGGCTTTCCTCTTTTTATATCACCTTTATTGGTAG
>JAHRWC010000067.1 GCA_019090365.1 Flavobacteriaceae bacterium | reverse complement strand
CTGATTTTTATGTTGGTTCTTATTCTATAGGAGACCGTACTCGAGCATTTCTCAAAGTCCAAGATGGTTGTGATTATAAATGTACTTATTGTACGATTCCATTAGCAAGAGGAATTTCTAGAAGTGATACGTTAACTAATGTGCTAAAAAACGCTGCTGAAATTTCAGAAAAGGGTATTAAAGAAATCGTATTAACTGGTGTAAACATTGGTGATTATGGAAAAGGAGAGTATGGTAATAAAAAGCATGAGCATACATTTTTAGAACTGATTAAAGATTTGGATGAAGTCAAAGGAATAGAAAGGCTTCGTATTTCTTCAATCGAACCAAACTTATTGAAAAATGAAAGCATTGATTTTGTAGCAAATTCAAAAACGTTTGTTCCTCATTTTCATATTCCATTGCAAAGTGGAAGTAATGAACTTTTAAAGTTAATGAAGCGTCGTTATTTAAAAGAATTATATGTTGATCGTGTTAAGAAAATAAAGCAGGTCATGCCGCATGCTTGTGTTGGTGTAGATGTTATTGTTGGATTTCCAGGTGAAACAGATGAATTATTTTTGGAGACCTATCATTTTTTAAATGAATTGGATGTATCATATCTCCATGTGTTTACCTATTCTGAAAGAGATAATACTGAAGCGGTTGAAATGGATGGAGTAGTTGCTCTAAATGTACGTAAGAAGCGCAGCAAAATGTTGAGGGGTCTTTCTGTTAAGAAGCGTAGAGCTTTTTATGAAAGTCAGTTAGGAAGCACTCGTACTGTTTTATTTGAAAGTGAAAACAAACTAGGATATATCCATGGTTTCACAGAAAATTACGTAAAAGTAAAAACGCCATGGAACCCTGAATTTGTGAATACATTGCATACCATTCAGCTTACTGAAATTGATGAAGATGGTTTAGTTCGATTTAAATTTGTAGAAGAAGAAGTATTAAATTAGTCTAGCTAAATATTAATTCCTATAGGGAGTAGACTTTTATATTTTCTTCTATTTTTACGCAGAAAAGATGCTATTTCAGGACTTGTTGGAACTAAATGAATGCCTCTGTCTTTAACTTCCTCAAATACAGCTTTAATAAAAATATCTCTAAAACCTTGTTCTTCCATATCTGCACACATAGAATATTTGGTTAGAAATATTTTTCTTTCTTGTAAAGCATATTCAATTCGAGCCATGTTGTCTCCAACTTCTAATTCAAATTGTCTTAAAAATTCATTGTCGGTAATTGCTACATCTTCAATCATAGGGGATAATTTTAAGAATGGATGGTATTACTAAAATGGTTATGGTTAATTCTAATATTTGTTTTTATGAGTGTTGCAGGGATCATATCAAATACGTTAGGATTGTAGTCCTTTAAGATGTAAATTTACAAAATATAATTGAGCTAGACTAAATTTCTATCGTTAAAGCCCTATGTTTCAACCTAAAATTCATGTGTATTTTGTACCCGGACTAGCTGCTGGTAAAGAAATTTTTAAGCATATTTTACTTCCTGAAGAAAGATATGATCTTCATATTTTAGAGTGGTTGATTCCGAATAAAAAAGAATCATTACAGGAATATGCTGAGCGATTTTCTAAACAAGTATTACATGAAAATGCTGTGCTAATTGGAGTTTCTTTTGGTGGAGTTGTAGTACAAGAAATGAGTTTGTTTCTGGATTTAAAAAAACTAATCATAATTTCTAGTGTTAAATCGAAATTTGAACTTCCTAAAAGATTGCAGTACGCAAAAAAAACCAAAGCTTATAAACTAGTTCCTACTAAACTAGTGTTAAGCATTAGTGATTTGACTAAATTTTCTATCGGACCAAAATCTAAAAAGAGATTGGCTTTGTATCAAGAATATCTTTCAGTTAGAGATAAAGATTATCTGGATTGGGCAATTGAACAAATGGTTTGTTGGGATAGAGAAGAAGAAGTGCCAAATGTAAATCATATTCATGGTGGACGAGATGCTGTTTTTCCTATTAAGAATATTAAAGATTATATTCCTGTAGAAAAAGGGACGCACGTAATGATAATGTATAAAGCAAATACAGTATCTTCAGAAATAGTTAAAATAATCGAAAAATAGTAGGCTATAACTTAATTAAGAAAACATTTTATTTATCTTTATTTAAAATTAGGAATTATGAAGTATGCAACAAAAATAGTATTCGTTATTGGTCTTTTAGCGATGGGTGGGTTTTTAATCAATGCAGTACAGGATGCACCTTCTGATGAAAATTTAGAAGTGAAATTAGTAAATGATTATAATATTTATGCACTTCCAATGCCTGAAAGTATTGATTTTGCTGGAGAAACGGTACCATTAAATGACCCTGAAGTTAGAGAAAGATTTGATAGAGAATTACTTGTAAATACCTATTGGCAATCAAACGGTTTGTTAATTTTTAAGCGTGCAAATAAGTTTTTTCCAATAATAGAACCTTTACTAAAGGAACATGGTATTCCTGATGATTTTAAATACTTGGCTATTGCTGAAAGTGGATTGATGAATAATAAATCGCATGCAGGAGCAGCAGGTTTTTGGCATTTCATGAAAGGTACTGGAAGAGAGTATGGGCTTGAGATTAACGATTATGTTGATGAGCGTTATAACCTAGAATTAGCAACAAAAGTTGCAGCCGATTATTTAAAGAATGCAAAAAAGAGATTTGGAAATTGGACATTAGCAGCTGCAGCATATAATGCTGGAAATGGTGGAATTGGAAAACAACAGAAAAGACAATTATCTAAAGGAAATTATTATGACCTTTTATTAAATGATGAAACAAGTCGTTATGTGTTTAGAATATTAGCTTTTAAGGAAATACTTTCAAACCCTAAGAAGTATGGTTTTAATTTTAGAGATAAAGATTTATATCATCCAATACCAACTTATAAAGTAAAAGTAGATACAGCGGTAACAAATTTTGCGCAATTTGCTCAGAAATATGATATAACCTATAAAGTATTAAAAAGACACAACCCATGGTTACGTGATAATTTTTTAAAGAATGCATCGGGTAAGGAATACTTCATTGAAATTCCAGAAAAAGGACATTATAATACTTCAGGACAATAATAAATTATGAATTTAACTTTAATTATTTCTTTAATAGTTATAGGACTATTAGCTGGTGTTTTTAGTGGGTTTATGGGAGTGGGAGGAGGAGTAATTATGATTCCCTTAATGATTGTTCTATTAGGGTTTTCTCAACACGAAGCTCAAGGTACTAGTCTTGCTGTACTTGCTATTCCTGTTACGTTTTTAGCTGCATATAATTATTATAATGCTGGTCATGTAAACTGGAAATTCGCCATTATTATTGGCTTGTCTTTTGTGGTTGGAGGATATTTTGGATCTAAGTTTGCTATTTCAATCAACCAAGCAATGATGAAAAAAGTATTCAGTGTGATATTACTTTTTATAGCGATTAAAATGTTTTTTGGGAAATAACTATTTATTTTTCTCTGCTAAAATTTCTTCTCCTTTTTTGTATTTTCTTAGAAGTTCAATACCTTTTAAAAAGGAACTGTGATTTAATTCGAAAGAAACTTCATATTCTTCATCATAAGGATGCAGGACACCACGACGAACATCTATTATTCTTTTATCTTCATCAATAAAGAAAGAAGTTGGAAAACCTACACTGTGTTTCATACGTTCAATAATATGATCATGAACGTTTTCTTTTTCATCTATGTAAAGTATTGTTATTTTTCGATTGTAATATTTTGATGCTTTTCTTACTTTTTTCTTTGTATCCCAAAAAAGTATAACGAAGTCTATTTCTTTGTGGTATTGTTTTGCAATGTCATTCAATGCTGGTATTTCACCTTTTCCAGGTGCACACCAAGATGCATAAGTCATTAAAAAAACTGGTTTTTTAAAATGATCAAGTTCAATTTTTCGACCCGATAATTTTTTAACTTTAAAGTTGTCTAAATAGCTACCGTTGATGACATTATTAATTAAGGAGTCAAAAAGAAATTTTGCTCTTTCATATTCACCATTAGTAAAAGCATCTTGCGATTTATGAGTATAGCTTCTAATGTTTTCACCTACCGCTTTAGAAAATAGAACCCTTGGCTCATTATCTTGTGATAGAGCTGTAAATGTCACTAATAAGAAAAGATAAAGTAGTTTTCTACCCATAGACATTTGTTAAAAATGAGCTGCAAATGTAATCATTTCTTACAAGATAATGGTTAACTACCTGATTAAAAGCTAATAATAAAGATTAAGTGCTTATGGTATAAGAATTGTCGAGGTAAAAAAATATTATAAAAAATTAACGTCTGCCGCCTCTTCCAGCTGCACGACCAAATTGTTGTTTAGGTTGCCCAGCTTTCTTCATTTGCTGTTTCATCATCTTTATTTGGTCAGATAACATGTCATGTTTATCTAGCTTTTTTGCTTCAGAAAGGAGCGTTTCTGCTTCTCTTTTTCTGTTTTTTGACATCGCAATTCCAGCTAAATTAAGTTTAGCCATAGCTAAATCAGCATCCATAGATAATCCTAAGCTTATTGCATTTTTAAAATACTTTTCAGCTTCATTCATATTGGTTTGAGAAACCATTAAACCATTTAAATAACTATGATACCCTTGTTGCTTTCTTGTTAATGAGGCTTTAGGGTTTTTAATTTTATCTAGCCATTTTTTAGCACCAGGAAAATCTTGTTTACGTAATCTTAAAAAAGAAAGAAGTATAATTTCATTTTTAAAGTATAGAAATACAAAAATAGTTGATAATAATATGTACATAATACCATTACCAATATTCCCTTCTATAAATTGCCAAACAGCAATTCCTATAATTAAAGCAGTTAAAACTATTTTTATATTTTTATTGAACATGAATTAATATTTAATTTTGGCTGTCAAAGGTATAAAAACAATAGATTATTTTATAATTTCGCACCCTGTAAATAATAGAGTTTTTAATTCCTTATTATAAATTCTTAATAAATAGACTTCATACCTTTAATCATCAATATAAAAGCTTGATTAAAATATTTGAAATATTTATTGATTAAGGTTTGTAGAATGAAAAATGATTGTATATTTGCACTCGGTTTTGAATAATATTTTTTCAGAACTTTTTTTAAAGAATATATTTCAGATTATAAAAATACAAGACAATGCCAAAAAGAACATTTCAGCCTTCAAAAAGAAAAAGAAGAAACAAACACGGTTTTAGAGAGCGTATGGCTTCAGTAAGCGGTAGAAAAGTGTTGGCTGCTCGTAGAGCAAAAGGCAGAAAGAAAATATCTGTATCTTCTGAAACTCGTCACAAAAAATAATGTTGATAAGTATATATAAAAAGGTGTTGTTTTTAATAATAACACCTTTTTTTTATACCCAAACTCATCGTATTTTTGCCCAACTATTAAAAGTATTTCCAAATGCCTAAAAATAAAAACCTTTCCTCTGTTTTAATTATTGGCTCAGGGCCTATTGTAATTGGTCAAGCCTGTGAATTTGATTATTCTGGCTCACAATCTTTAAGATCTTTAAGTGAAGATGGAATTGAAACAGTATTAATTAATTCGAATCCAGCAACTATCATGACTGACCCTACTATGGCAGATCATGTATATTTATTACCACTTACTACAAAATCTATACTAAAGATTTTAAAAGAACACCCACAAATTGATGCTGTGTTGCCTACTATGGGTGGACAAACAGCATTAAACTTGTGTATTGAAGCTGATGAAAAAGGAATCTGGAAAGATTTTGATGTAAAATTAATAGGTGTAGATATTGATGCTATTAATATTACTGAAGATAGAGAGCAATTTAGAGAGTTAATGCTAAGTATTGGTGTTCCTATGGCACCACAAGCAACTGCAACTTCATTTTTAAAAGGAAAAGAAATTGCTCAAGAGTTTGGTTTTCCATTGTGTATTCGTTCTTCATTTACTTTAGGAGGAGCTGGTGCGGCAATTGTTTATGAAGAAGACGATTTTGATGAATTGTTGAGTAGAGGTTTAGAAGTTTCTCCAATTCATGAAGTGATGATTGATAAAGCAATGATGGGCTGGAAAGAATATGAGCTTGAATTGTTACGTGATAACAACGATAATGTTGTCATCATTTGTTCTATTGAAAATATGGATCCGATGGGAATTCATACAGGAGATTCAATTACAGTTGCTCCTGCAATGACTTTATCAGACAAGACCTACCAACGAATGAGAGATATGGCCATCAAAATGATGCGTAGTATCGGTGATTTTGCTGGAGGTTGTAATGTACAATTTGCTGTTAGCCCAGATGAAAGAGAAGATATTATTGCAATCGAGATCAACCCAAGGGTTTCTCGTTCTTCCGCTTTAGCTTCAAAAGCAACAGGCTATCCTATTGCGAAAATTGCAACAAAACTTGCAATTGGATATCATTTAGATGAATTAGAAAATCAAATAACTAAATCAACGTCTGCTTTATTTGAACCAACGTTAGATTATGTTATTGTGAAAATTCCTCGATGGAATTTCGATAAGTTTGAAGGATCTGATAGAACCTTAGGTCTTCAAATGAAAGCTGTTGGTGAAGTAATGGGTATCGGTCGATCTTTTCAGGAAGCCTTGCATAAAGCAACTCAATCTCTTGAAATTAAACGTAATGGTTTAGGGGCTGATGGAAAAGGATATAAAGATTATAACCAAATTTTAGATAAATTAGAAAATGCCTCTTGGGATCGTGTGTTTGTAATCTACGATGCCATTCAAATGGGAATTCCTTTAAGTAAAATCCACGAAATCACAAGAATTGATATGTGGTACTTAAGGCAATACGAAGAATTATACCAATTAGAACAAGAGATTTCTACCTATACTATAGACTCTTTAGATAAAGACTTGTTATTAGAAGCTAAACAGAAAGGATATGGAGATCGTCAGATTGCCCATATGTTAGGGTGTTTAGAAAGTCAGGTTTACAACAAAAGAGAAGAAATGAATATACAACGTGTCTATAAGTTAGTAGATACTTGTGCAGCAGAATTTAAAGCTAAAACACCATATTATTATTCAACATTTGAAAATGTGATGGAAGATAAAGATGGGAATGTAGCTTCAGAAAATGAAAGCATCGTTTCTGACCGAAAAAAAGTTGTTGTTTTAGGTTCAGGACCTAACCGTATCGGACAAGGAATCGAGTTCGATTACTGTTGTGTTCATGGAGTTTTAGCCGCTTCAGAAGCTGGTTATGAAACCATTATGATAAACTGTAACCCTGAAACAGTTTCAACCGATTTTGACACAGCTGATAAA
The DNA here is from genome assembly GCA_019090365.1 of Flavobacteriaceae bacterium. Taxonomy (GTDB): domain Bacteria; phylum Bacteroidota; class Bacteroidia; order Flavobacteriales; family Flavobacteriaceae; genus Marifrigoribacter. The sequence goes on along the minus strand of JAHRWC010000067.1, from coordinate 4,405 downwards.
TTATACTTTGAGCCAGTTTTCTGGGAACATATCTATGATATAATTCGTCATGAAAAACCTGAAGGAGTTATTGTTCAGTTAGGAGGACAAACCGCTTTAAAATTAGCTGAGAAATTAACAAAATACGGTATCAAAATATTGGGTACTAGTTTCGAAGCCCTAGATTTAGCTGAAGATAGAGGAAGTTTCTCTAAACTATTACAAGACAACAATATTCCTTATCCAGAATTTGGAATTGCAGAATCTGCAGACCAAGCCCTTGTATTAGCAGAAGAATTAGATTTTCCAATTTTAGTAAGACCATCCTATGTATTAGGTGGTCAAGGAATGAAAATTGTGATAAATAAAGAAGAATTGGTAGATCACGTAGTTGATTTGTTAAAAGGAATGCCTGGAAACAAATTATTATTAGATCATTATTTAGATGGTGCTATTGAAGCAGAAGCAGATGCAATTTGTGATGCTGATGGAAATGTATATATCATTGGTATCATGGAACATATTGAACCGTGTGGTGTGCATTCGGGAGATTCAAACGCAACATTGCCTCCTTTTAATTTAGGAGAATTTGTAATGCAACAAATCAAAGATCATACTTTTACGATTGCTAGAGAACTGAAAACTGTAGGGCTAATCAATATTCAATTTGCAATTAAAGATGATAAAGTTTATATCATTGAAGCAAATCCAAGAGCTTCTCGTACAGTTCCTTTTATTGCTAAAGCTTACGGAGAACCGTATGTAAATTATGCTACGAAAGTAATGCTTGGAGTTAATAAAGTAACTGACTTTGATTTCAATCCACAACTAGAAGGATATGCAATTAAACAGCCGGTATTTAGTTTTAATAAATTTCCTAATGTGAACAAACAATTAGGACCTGAAATGAAGAGTACAGGAGAAAGCATTTTATTTATTGATAGCTTAAAGGATGATGAGTTTTACGAATTATATTCTCGTAGAAAAATGTATTTAAGCAAATAATATAAATGAAATTTAAGCTTTTTCTATTATTTTCTTTTTTTATAAGTTGCCATCTTTTTGCTCAAATAGAAGTAGGCTTTATAAATAATTTCGAAGACGGAACTACACAAGGATGGATTAATGGAGGAACTTCTCCTAATCCGCCAACAAACATTCCTACTGGAGGCCCTGAAGGAGAAAATGATAGTTTTCTTGAGGAAATAAGCTCAGGTGGAAGTGGAGAAGGAAGCAAATTAATCGTTTTTAATGTAAACCCTGAATGGCAAGGTGATTATAACGTTGCTGGAGTTAATCAAATTTCATTTTATGCTAAAAATGGCCATACTGAAGATTTATTTTTAAGAATAGGAATGAGTGGAGGAGTGGGTAGTCGTATGGTAACAACTGAATATGTTTCTTTGCCTGCGAGCCAAACAACTTGGACTTATTTGAGTATTCCTATTGCTCCCAATGATTTTACTATGTTTAGTGGACCAAATACTCCAGATGAAGTTTTAGCGAATGTAAATGGGCTTCGAATTATCAGTAATCCTAATATTAGTTATTATGGTCAATCAATTGAAGCAACCTTGCATTTAGATAATATTACCACCGAAAATATATTATCAATAGAAGATTTATTAGAGAAAACTTTTTCTTTTTACCCTAATCCTGCATCTCAAGAGATTACTATAATTAGTCATAATGATTCAGAGATTTCTGTTTTAGCTTATTCTGTTTTAGGAGAAGAAGTATTTAATAAAAATATCAATACTAATCAAACTAAGCTAAATATTTCAGATTTAAAAAAGGGCGTTTATTTCTTGAAAATTGCTTCTAGTCAAGGTTGGATCATAAAGAAATTAATTAAAAATTGATTTCTACTTCAATAAGTATTGTTTCTAGTTCGTTTAATAAAAAATATTTAATATATTTTTTATTATACATAATAGATTGAATAACAATCGATTAAAGCTTTATTTTATCTTTGGTATTACTATTGCTTAAAGTTTATTGCATTTTTTATCAGTATATTGAGTAACTAAATTGTTATATAATTATACAAAATAACTAATACATGAAAAATAACTTACAATACCTCCTTTTAGGAATTTTTACTTTAACACTATTATATAGCTGTTCTAATGATACCTTAGACGATATTGTTGCTGATGAGGTAATACCAATAGAAAATGTTACTTACCAGGATGTTAGATCAACATTCGAAACAATTTGTACTGCATGCCATTCAAATCCAACACAGAATGGAGCTCCAATGCCTTTAACTACGTATCAAAATGTAAAACAAGCTGTACAAGACAGAGGTTTGATAGATAGAATAAGTAGAGCACAAGGTGAAAGTGGAATGATGCCAGCAGGAGGTCAACGTTTACCACAAGCAACTATTGATTTAATTGTACAGTGGAACGAAGATGGTTTATTAGAAAACTAAAAAAAAATGATTATGAAAAAATTTATTCTCACAATATTATGTGTTGTAAGTGTTTCATTTACACTAAGCGCACAACAAAAATATAGCACTAAAACAGGTGTGATTAATTTTGAAGCTTCTGTGCCTTCTTTTGAAGAAGTAAAAGCTAAAAATGAAAACGTAAGCGCCATTCTTAAAGATGATGGAACTTTTGCAAGTTTAGCATTGATGAAAGGTTTTCGTTTTAAAGTTGCCTTAATGGAAGAGCATTTTAATGAAAATTATGCAGAATCTTCAAAATACCCAAAGACTACGTTTAGAGGGAAAATCAAAGATTTTGATGTATCTCAGCTTTCCGAAGTAGAAAAAACGTTTACAGTTTCTGGAACAGTGAATATGCATGGAACCGATAAAGAAATTGAAGTCCCTGTATCCATTAAAAAAGATGGTGAAGCTCTTGTGTTAACAACAAACTTTATATTAAAGCCAAGCGATTTTAATATTGAAATTCCTAAAGTAGTTAGCAGTAAAATTGCTGAAGAAATTAATGTTTCAGCAAGCTACCGACTAAATTAATTTACTAAACTAAATATTATGAAGAAAAGACGAAACCTCGTTATAATAGCTTTAATATTTACACTTGGAGCCTATTTTGGTTACAATTATATGTACCAAGATCATAGAGATATAAAAACTGAAGAAGCTTTTAAATCAGTTTCTGCAGCAGATTTAGTAACTGTTTTTAAAGCAAATGCTTCTCCTGAAGAATTAAATAAAACCATTGAAGTAACAGGTGTTGTTACCGAAATTGACGGAAATGCAATTACTATTGATAATGCTGTGCAATGTAGTTTTGATGCAGCAGTTTCAGGGATTTCTGTAAATGATAAAGTAACTGTGAAAGGACGTTGTATTGGATACGACGATCTTTTTGAAATTGTAAAATTTGATCAATCTAACCTTATAAAATAAATATGAAAAAAATATTATTCTTTTGTCTTTTAATTCCTTTCATCACCTTTTCACAAGATGATTTATTAAACGAATTAGAAGGCGATGTAACTGAAGATACTACAGTAGAAGCTGCTTTTAAAGGACTAAAAGTGGTTAATTTTGAAACCACAAAATTGGCGAGTAAAAAAGATTTCTACCTAATTGTGTCACACCGTTTTGGAACTGTAAAAAACGGTATCGAAGATTTATTTGGGCTTGATGAGTCTTTAACACAAATAAAGTTTATTTACGGTGTTACAGATTGGTTGAACCTAGGTATTGCAAGAAGTTCTTTATTAAGAAAATATGGTTTACATGCAAAATATAGATTAGTTCATCAAAAAACGGATGGATCGCCTGTAGCTGTTGTGGGTTATAATTTAATGACTATGAATAATGCATTAAATGATGATGTGTTTCCTAATTTAGATTTTGGCCATAAATTCACTTATACTACACAGGTGATTGTTTCTAGAAAATTTTCAGAAAAATTCTCTTTTTTAGTTTCACCAACATATATTCATGAAAACCTTGCAACTAGAAGTGTTGAAGGTGCTAATAGCTATGATGAAGATAATGACCAATTTGCAGTTGGTTTTGGAGGTCGATATAAAATTTCAAAACGTGTGAGTATTAATATGGATTATGGACTTCATTTAAACAGGAATAGTAATTCTAATTTTAATGATCCTTTATCTGTAGGTGTTGATATTGAAACTGGCGGACATGTATTTCAAGTACATTTTAGTAATGCACAAGCAATGTTCGAAGAAGGCTATATTATTAATGCAACAGGAGATTGGGGAGATACCGATTTCTTTTTTGGATTTAACTTAAGTAGAGTATTTTAAATAAAAAATAATTCAAATTGAAAAGCGCTTTTTATTGAAGGCGCTTTTTTTATGTATTTAATTGAAAGTGTAACATTTTATTTTTTTTTGTATCTTTAAAATAAAAAAGCATGAAAAATTTCTACCTGTTATTAATTTGTTTGAGTTTTAGTTCTTTATCCTATGG
>JAHRWC010000066.1 GCA_019090365.1 Flavobacteriaceae bacterium | reverse complement strand
TAAAAGATATCATATCCTACACAAATTCACGATTACAATTAAAACTGAATAATTACAAAGATCAAGAAGTGATAGTAGCTCGTGAACGTGTAAAAGATTTTAAATTGTGGTTAGAATAAGCTATTAAAAAACTAATTCCATTTTTATATCGCTGCGTTCGTACGGACTGTCTGCTTCAACATCAATTTCAATAAAACCATATTTACGATAGATGTAAATTGCATTTGCAAGTTTTGTGTGTGAATATAAAAAGAGTTTTTCAAAGCTATTTTCTTTTGCAAAATCGATACAATATTGCATTAATAATTGTCCAACTTTTTTACCTTGATGTTTTGGAGATACAGCCATTTTAGTTAACTCAAAAACACCTTCTTTATTTTTTAATAAAGCAACGGTTCCTAATATTTCATTGTTCTGTTTGGCATAGAAAATATGCCCTCCAGGTTCAATGATATATTGTTGAGGCTTACTTAATACTTCTCGATCATAATCTTCTACATAAAAGAAAGATTCTAACCATTCTACATTAAAATCATAAAAATAACTTGCGTATTGCTCTTCAAAAGAAACAATGCTAATCGCTAGCTCGGTTTTTATTTGTTCTTGTATCGTTTCCATATAGTTCCCGTTTTTTAGCTGTTCTTCAAAATAATTTAAATGCTCGATTAAAGATTCTGCCGAAAATACTGTGTATTTTTTTACTGCTCTGTCTAGAATATTCCAAAGTGGTTGTAATTGATTGAAAGTTTTTTCACCTTTTTTAGAAAGTGTTATCCATTTTTTGCGTTTATCAATATCATCAACCTGTAACTCAATCAATTCTTTTTGTAATAGCTTATTTATATTCTGTGTTACAGCAGGCTGAGTAATGTGTAATACTTCACGAATCTCAGTATTGGTTGTTTTTTCAAGTTTTGCTATCGTATTAAAGGCAGGGAAGAGGTATGGGTCAAAATCAATATTTTGATTTGTATAAATCTGTTGAGTGATTTTCATTAGCAAATCACTCACACGTTTTAATCGTGACCCTAAACCAATTTCTCCTAAAGTATGTAAAATATCCATATAAGTATTTATATAAGTACTTATGCAAATATATAAAAAGAATGTAAATGAATCATTCTTTTTTAAAATATTTAACAAATAGGAGTGTTTACATCTTACTGTCGATGTAGGCAATTGTCTCTGCCTCAATAGCTAAAGTAGCATCGTAAATGTTTTTTGCTTTTGAAAGAATTGCTTCAGCAAAATCTCTATCCTTGATATCTTTTGCATTGATACGTACATTAAAATAAGCTCCTAATACAGCAGCTCTTGCACATAAAATTCCAACACCTCCATCAGATAAAGAGCTTTGCATTCCGTCTTTTATCATGGCTTGCATTACTTCCATAGACTCGTAGGCTGTTTCCATTACTTGAAACGGAATTTCAGTTGCATAAATAGTAGCATCCTCAATGGCTTGACTTCTTGCAGCTTTTTCTTCATCGGTGTCTTTAGGCATTCTAAATCCGTCGATAATTTTATTAAAAGCATTGGTATCTTCATCTACTAAAAACAATAGTCTGTTTTTATATGCTTGGCCTTTTACAGCCCATTCTGAAAAGAACTCCCATCGATCATCCCATCCAGCTTTATGTCCAGAAAGGTTCGCAACCATCGTTCCTAATGCAACACCTAATGTTCCAACATAAGCAGCAATAGAACCTCCACCAGGAGCCATAGATTCACCTGCAGTTTCATCTGCAAAATCATCTAATCTAAAATCGATTAATTTTTTTACTGAAGTATCCTTCAGTTTGTATTCTATAATTTTTTCTTCAGGAATAAAAGGTTTCAAATCATCTAAGCCCAATGACTTTATTGCAATCTTAACTTTTTCACTTTCAGAAACACCTAAAGAACGTTGCTGTTTTACTAAATAAAAATCAGCTGCATCTAACATGGCTTGCAATGGTACCAAACCAATTAATTCAGAACCAGTAACACGCAATCCTCTTTCATTGGCAGATTTACAACTTTCATCAAAAGCTTCATGCATCGATGTAATTGTAATATTGGTTAAGTTATAAGAAATTTGAGCAATCCCATATTCATCGATATACCAACCAATTCCTTTTACTGCTTTTAGCTTTCCAGGAACTCTAACAGGTTCACCATTCTCATCCAATACTTTTTTACTAGTAACTGAACTACCCTCTCTTTTAAAACGTCCTGCTTCTCTAATATCAAAAGCAATCGCATTTGCTCGACGTGTTGAAGTAGTATTTAAGTTTACATTATAAGCGATTAAGAAATCTCTTGCTGAAATTGCTGTAACTCCAGATTTTGCAACCGCTTCATTATATTCTGCAGGACCAAAATCTGGTTTCCAAGCAGCATCCGATAGTTTGTTTGCTAAGCCTTCATATTCTCCACTTCTACAATTGGCAAGGTTTTGACGTTTTTCTTCTTTGGCTGCTTTTTCATAGAAATAACCAGGAATGTTTAATTCTTTCCCAACGCGTTCTCCAAGTTTGTGAGCATATTTCGCAGTTTCTTCTAATGAAATTCCAGCAATAGGAACCAACGGACAAACATCAGTAGCACCAAAACGAGGATGCTCGCCAGTATGCTTACTCATATCGATAAGTTCTGCAGCTTTTTGTATTAATAAAAAGGCAGCATCGATCACAGGTTGAGGTTCTCCAACAAAGGTGATAACTGTTCTATTTGTCGCCTTTCCTGGGTCCACATCTAAAAGAGTAACACCTTCAACAGTTTCAACAATCGAAGCAATCGTATTTATTTTATCTGAATCGCGTCCTTCACTAATATTTGGAACACATTCTATGAGTTGTTTTTGCATAATTCTTTAATTTGAATTCAAAAATAAAACTTGTTTTTCAATATGAATAGCCTTTATTGAAAAATGTGATAAAACATTGATTTTCATTACAAATATCATTGTTCTTCTCCTGCTGTTTTCGTACCTTAATTCGTCTTAATAAATAGTGAAAAATGAAACGTTCAAAACTCAATTTTATCATTGATATCGTTGCTTTCATAGCTTTCTTGCTACTGACAACAACAGGTGTTTTACTTCGTTATATTCTTCCTCCTGGAAGTGGAAAACATTCCACCATTTGGAATTTAGACAGGCATGAATGGGGAGGGATACATTTTTGGATCTCAGTTACTTTTTTCTCCATTTTAGCATTGCATCTTTTTTTACATTGGCGTTGGATTCTAAGCCTTGTTAAAGGAAGACCTCGAAAGAAAGAAGGGAAACGTTCAATTTTAGGAGTTCTGGGCTTAATTGTTGTCGTTTTTATTGCAATAACACCTTTACTGACTCCTGTAGAAATAGATTCTAATAAAAAAGAAAATCACGAAACAAATGTGGGTGATATTGAAATCAAAGGATCTATGACTTTAAATGAAGTTCAATCTCGAACAAAAGTTCCTATTGATTATATCATCAAGAAAATGGGCTTACCTGAATCCATTTCAGTAAATGAAAAACTCAATAGTCTAAAATCTGAATATGGTTTTGAAATGAGTGAAGTTAGAAAAGTTATAGCTGATTATGATGATTAAACTTTTTCACCATTAATAATTACAGTTTCAATTAAATTACTTCCGAAGGAATAAGGAATATATCCGTACGAAGGAATTTCTTTTGTAATCATTACACTGGCTTTTTTTCCTCTAGTAATACTACCATGTGTTTTTTCTAATCCCATCGCATATGCACCATTTAATGTAGCAGCATTTATAGCTTCTTCTGGAGTTAGTTTCATTTTGATACAGGCAGTAGCTACAACAAAATTCATATTTCCACTTGGTGTTGAACCTGGGTTATAATCGGTTGCTAAAGCAAGAGGTAAACCAGCATCGATAAGTTCACGCCCAGGAGTATAAGGAATACTTAAAAAATAAGAACAAGAAGGTAAAGCCACAGGCATCGTTTTACTGCCTTGTAGTGTTTCAATATCATTTTGATCTAATACTTCTAAATGATCTACACTCAGTGCATCATATTTTACACCCAAAGCAATTCCGCCAAGAATGGTAAACTGATTGACATGTATTTTAGGAATCAAATTATATTTTTTTGCTTCGGAAAGAATACGCTCTGTATCGGCAACTGAAAAATATCCTTCTTCACAAAATACATCCACATATGTAGCAAGTTTCTCTGAGGCTATTTTAGGAAGCATTTCATTTACAATTAGGTCGATATATCCAGCCTTATTTCCTTTAAATTCTGTAGGTACAGCATGTGCTCCAAGAAAAGTAGTTTTTACTGTAACAGGAAAATCTTCCCCTAATTTTTTAGCTACTCGAAGCATTTTCATTTCAGCTTCAGGAGTTAAGCCATAACCACTTTTAATTTCGATGGCTCCAGTTCCCATTTGCATCACTTCCTTTAAACGATCTATTGATTGATTATAAAGATCTTCTTCTGTAGTAGCTTGTAATTTTTTAGCTGAATTTATTATTCCTCCACCATTTTCAGCGATTTCATGGTAAGACATTCCGTTAATTCTGTTTACAAATTCTTGTTCTCTATTTCCAGCATAGACCAAATGTGTATGTGAATCGCACCAAGTTGGTAGCACCACTTTTCCAGTGGCATCAATAACTTCATCAGCTTCTATTTCTAAAAGAGAATCCATCGATCCGAAATCTGAAATAAGATCATTTTCAATCAATAACCAAGCATTGTCTATTGCTGGTAATTGCTTCATGTCTTTCCCTGCAATCCAGGTAACAGACTCTTCTCGAACTTGTAAAAGTTGTTGTATGTTTTTTATCAGAATCTTCATAGAGCAAATATAGAAATTGAATCTTTGGGTTTATACTTTCTTCAACATTTTAATAGAATAACCTCCCAATACAAGTATGATTAATCCCATAATAATCCAAAGCCATAATTTATTAGTAAACAAAGCTTCTTTTTTTATTTCATCTTCTTGTTTTATCGATTTTTGTTCTAAAAGTTTAAGTGGTTTTAAATTACCTGGTATTTTATCAGAAAAACGGCCAACATCATAATTTGGACTAGTAGCATTTTTATTACCATAAGTCAGAAAATATTTGGCTGGTTCAGAAAATCTAGCTACCAATTCATGTAC